>NZ_FOCS01000060.1:0-5609 GCF_900110155.1 Methylobacterium sp. UNC300MFChir4.1
CGACCTCGACGATCGCGCGGGAATCCTCCGTGGTGATGCCGACGCTGGCCGGGCCGGAGATCGGCGTCGCCTCCACCAAGGCGTTCTCGTGCCAGCTCACCGTGCTGCTCTGCCTCGCCATCGCGGCGGGCCGGGCCCGCGGCACCCTCGACGCGGCGGGCGAGCGGCGGCTGATCGACGGCCTGATCAAGGCGCCGGGCCTGATGGCCGAGGCGCTCACCCACGAGGCGGCGATCGAGGGTCTGGCCCAGGAGGTCGCGAAGGCGCGGGACGTGCTCTATCTCGGCCGCGGCACCAGCTACCCGATGGCGCTGGAAGGCGCGCTGAAGCTCAAGGAGATCAGCTACATCCACGCCGAGGGCTACGCGGCGGGCGAGCTGAAGCACGGGCCGATCGCGCTGATCGACGAGAGCGTGCCGGTGATCGTGATCGCGCCGCACGACGCGGTGTTCGAGAAGACGGTCTCGAACATGCAGGAGGTGGCCGCCCGCGGCGGCCGGATCGTGCTCATCGGCGACGCCAAGGGCGCGGCCGAGCACGGGCTCGACACGCTCGCGACCTTCACCATGCCGGCGCTCGACCCGACGGTGGCGCCGATCGTGTACGCGGTGCCGATCCAGCTGCTCGCCTACCACACGGCGGTGTTCATGGGGAAAGACGTGGACCAGCCGCGGAATTTGGCCAAGTCGGTCACGGTCGAATAATTGAAAAGAGTAACTTGAAATGTCTTCATATAATCTTTCCAAAAAAATATTGGACGCGTTGGCGGACTTGAGGAGTAGAGAGCACAACTCGTCGAAACTAGCAACGCAGCAGCATGCTTCTCAAAATTCAACGGAAGATTGTTTTGTGTTCGATGCAAAACGAGATACACAGTACGCGCATGGAAGCAGTAGCGTGTTTAATGACACTATTTTTTTATTCACCCAGCAATGGGTGGGAATTAGACAAGCTTGCGGAGCCTTTCCAGTAGATAAAATTGCAATAGATGGCCATCATAAATGGACGACTAAAGACGCGCTTGCTATCCTGGAGGAGCTCGAGAGGAGGAATATAAAACGAATTGTAGCTCATGGCATGGCGCCAACCACAAAATATCTCTTGACTGCTTTGAAGTCAGCCCATCCAGAGATCAAAATTTCGGTCGTTTGGCACGGTACTATGGCTGGATGGGCATTTGATCATGAATTGCGATTATTCCAAGATGCGGTAGGTCTTGCAGACGAAAATATTGTCAATAAAATCGGCTTCTTGCGGCGGGGAATGGGCGAAGTTCATAGTAAAGGCTGGCACACCTCACTCGTAAATATCTCGCCGGCAGTGAATATCAATCGAATAACACCCGCATTCAGCAGCAAGCCAATAAATTGCTTGTTTGCATCGTGGAACAATCAATGGAAGAATATGTATACTAATCTAGTCGGCGCTGAGGCGTGCGACCAAGTTAGAAATATAATTTGCTATCAATCAATGGAGGGCTCGCTTTTGAAAAAAGTTCGCACCGAGAGATATGATTCCTTTAAAGCTCACATGACAAGACTTGCAATTGTTGACTTATGCCTCAATGTTTCCATAAATGATTGTCAGCCAATGACCGAACTAGAAAGTATTGCCGTTGGTACTCCCTCCCTGAGGCCAAACTTAGATCATGGGGTTGATCTATTCTCAGAATATGATCGACTATTCACTGTAAACGAGTATCTCAATGCTCGATCAATAAGCGATAGAATTTCAATGCTCTGTAAAGAGGAACCGACTTACCTCAAGGAAGTTATTGACGGATATAAAGACGATTTGATTAAATTGTCATACAATAGATACTCGGATTTTCTCGGTGACGATTAAGCCCTCTAAAAAAAAATTCACGTCCTACATGCAATTTGAGTTCGAGCGGACTTCTAGGACTTATTGGATGCCTGTAATTCCAAGTCGCAGCTTTAACTGCGAACTTGAGTACAATATTGTCGAAAAATCAGCGAGGTCGTCAGTATAGCGGAAGAGTTAAGAAAATCCAACTTCTCGGCCTTGCTCGTATAAATTTACTTTATTGAATGTGATTTTGAGTGCAGTAAGAATTAGTTGTCAGATCAATATCTGCCCAAGGTGAACATACCGATGGCGTCATCAGACGATTTTAATCAAGCGTTTCTTTCTGGATCATGGGGATCAGATGAGTCAAAGAGCGGCCCTGGATCGACAATTAAGTATACAAGATCGCTCAGAATTGTACTTCCAAGTGTCATGCGGTGTTTAAATTGTAAGACTATTTTTGATGCCCCATGTGGTGATCTAAATTGGATCACGAAGACTGAACTGAAGCGTGTGAAATACGTTGGGGCTGATATTTCGAGAGACCTCATCCAGCAAAATAAAATCAAACATCCAAAATTAGAGCTCATTGTTTTAGATATCACCCGGGATCGGTTGCCCCAAGCTGATTTCTGGTTATGCAGAGACGTAATTTTCCACATGTCCTTTTATGACATATTCAGCACTATTTTCAATTTTCTGCGATCTGATATTAAATATTTCGCAACGACTCATCACGCGCAATGTAGACAAAATACGGACTCTGCTACAGGGCCTGCGTCATGGCGTCGGATTAATCTAACGCTTCAGCCCTTTTGCTTTCCCGAGCCTATATTCACTATATGGGACTCGATTGAAGGGTGTCCAGCCAGATGGTTGGCAATTTGGAACAGAGAGCAAATAATGCGTTGGCTCTGGAGAATGGAGGGCGTTGCAGTACGATGGCAAGATTTTGATAAGCATCCTAGCTGAAGATACTTATTGGCTTTGTTCGATTGCTCTGTAAGGAGTGCATATTCGCACCCGTCCGCGCGCTGTGGCTACTATCTGTCCAATCTGCGGTCGGAACTCTGCGGCGGCACCTTTGCTAGAGCGTTTTCAGTTTGGGCTGAGTCGGTTTTGTGGAGTTCACGCGGCGCTGAGAGGCTGATTCACTAGGCCGGTCGACAGCCGCAGTGATGCATGGGCCGCCCCTACCGCTTGGACCTGCGTGAGCGGGTGGTGACTACGGCTACGGCGACCTCGGCCGTGATCCTCCCGCGGCTTCGCGGCTCTCCCGCATTTTGCGTGGAACGGTCGCGGCGACAAGGATGGCACGGGCTGATTCACCAGGCGGATGATCCTGTCCTCATCCCTGCCGGGCTGCACCATCGAGCGCGTCATCCGGAGCGACGATCGTCTTGTCGTCTTCGCCCGTGCGCGGCGTGGGCATGGGCGTTGCCCAACCTGTGGGACGCGCTGCCGGAGCAGGTCGAGGCCGAGCCGGACGTGTTGGCCTACATGGGCTTCCTTGCCGCACACCGGGTCAAGCTCCACAGCACGGATGAGATGGACAAGACCCTTCTCGTCTTCCGTGGTAGCTTTCTCAGGACGCGGACGACCTCGTGGCGAAGCGTGGGGCCTCGGCTGCAAGCCCCGCCGGGCCGCCTTCATTCGAGCCTTGCCGATTTGAGGCGTCCGCGCACCGCTTTCGATGGGCGCGGCGTCCAGTGCGCCACGACCCGCTCGTAAGCGGTCTCCGCGCGCCGGGCGATCTCCATCTCCTGATCGCGCAGCGCGTTGACGTTGTAGAGGCGTAGGCTGGGCCGCGCTGGTTGCCCTTCTTCTGCGGTTGGCCTGCCTGCAGTTCGAGCCCGCGGATCTTGTTGGCAACGAAGGCCGGGCGGCCCCAGAGGTAGTTGGCTTCCTTGATCAACAGGTGCCAGCAGAGCACGGCGAGTTTGCGCGCCGTGGCCACCGCGGCGATCTGGTGACCGCGTTGGGCACGCACCCGCACGAAGAAGGCGTGCAGCGGTCCCGGCGCCTTGGCGGCGGCCCAGGCGGCCTCGACCAGCAGCGCCCGGGCGTGGCTGCGGCCCGCCTTGCTGATGCGCCCGTGCTGGGCAAGTCCGAGACCGGACTGACGCACGCGCGGGTTGAGCCCGAAGTAGCTCACCAGCTTCTGCGGGCTGGAGAAGCGGCGCACATCGCCGATCGCGGCGGCGAGCCCGGCGGCCACCGTCACGTTGATGCCAGTGACGGTGAGCAGGCGGCGCACCACCGGGCTATCGAGCGTCGCCTCGCCGATTGCCCGGTCAAGGACGGCGAGATCCTCGCCCAGGGTATCGAGTTCGCGCAGGTGACGCTTGATCGCCGCGTGCTCGTCATCGGGCAAAGCCTGCCGTTCCAGCCAGGCTCGGCCGACCCGGCTGAACAGGTCGGCATGCGGAGGTCTCGTTCTTGAGCCGAGTGCGATGGCGGACCACCTGGTTGCGCCGCGCCACGAGCCGGCGCAACCGCTCGGTCGCCGCATCCGGCGTCCAGACCTCCGGCAGGAACCGGGACTGTCAGGAATTTCGTGTGCGGGCGGCCATAGTGGACCCGAAGGAGGTTCCCGATGGCACGACGCAAAGCACCCCGCCTCCCTGACGCGATCCTGGACCAGCTCCTGGCCGGGGCCGATCCGAAGACAGCCTTCGAGGCCGATGGCCTGCTGGACGAGCTGAAGAAGGCCCTGGCCGAGCGGGCGCTCAACGCAGAGATGGACCACCATCTGGCGGGCGAGGACGCCGGCAACACGCGCAACGGCTATGGCCGCAAGACGGTCACGACCGAGACGGGCCCGATCGAGCTTTCGATCCCGCGCGACCGGCAGGCGACGTTCGACCCGCAGCTGATCGCCCGCTATCAGCGCCGCTTTCCCGGCTTCGACGACAAGATCGTGTCGATGTACGCGCGTGGCATGAGCACCCGGGAGATCGGCGCGCACCTGCGCGAGCTCTACGGCATCGAGGTCTCGCCCGACCTGATCAGCGCGGTGACCGACGCGGTGCTGGAGGAGGTCGCCGCCTGGCAGGCCCGGCCGCTCGAGCCGGTCTACCCGATCGTGTTCTTCGACGCCCTGCGGATCAAGGTGCGCGACGAGGGCGTGGTCCGCAACTAGGCCGTCCACATCGCGCTGGGCGTGCGCGCCGACGGCGCCAAGGAGATCCTCGGCCTGTGGCTGGAGCAGAACGAGGGCGCCAAGTTCTGGCTGCGGGTCATGAACGAGCTCAGGAACCGCGGCGTCGAGGATGTGCTGCTTGCCGTGGTCGATGGCCTGAAGGGCTTCCCCGACGCGATCCGGGCGGTGTTCCCCGAGGCGCTGGTCCAAACCTGCATCGTCCACCTGCTACGCCACAGCCTCGACTTCGTGTCCTACAAGGACCGCAAGCTCGTGGCGGGTGCGCTGAAGGACATCTACCGCGCGCTCGATGCCGCGGCTGGCGAGGCGGCGTTGGCGGCCTTCGAGATGAGCGAATGGGGTCGGCGCTATCCGGCCATCGCTCAGAGCTGGCGACGGGCCTGGGGCGAGGTGATCCCGTTCTATGCCTTCCCCAGCGAGGTTCGCCGGATCCTGTACACCACGAACGCCATTGAGGCCCTGAACGCCACGCTGCGCCGGGCCGTGCGCGCCCGCGGGCACTTCCCGACCGATGAGGCCGCGCTGAAGCTGCTCTACCTGGTCTTGAACCGCTCCGAGAAGGCGTGGAAGATGGGGCCACGTGAATGGGTCATGGCCAAGGCGCAGTTTGCCGGCATCTTCGGCGAGCGCTTCACCC
>NZ_FOCS01000009.1:0-229692 GCF_900110155.1 Methylobacterium sp. UNC300MFChir4.1
CCGATCATGGTGAACTCGCCGTTGCGGAACCGGAACGCCGGATCCCGCGTCGTGCGGAACGAGAACAGGTTGTCGGTCCAGTGGTGGACCGACAGAACGCGCTCCTCGTAGAACTTGCTCATCGACGGATCAGTCCTCGAATCCTCTGACGCTCGGCACACGGCCCCGACGATTCGGGGCCCGTGGTGCGGGGGATCCCCGCCGCCCCGCTCGGGCGGGGGTGGATCCTCGGCAGGGAACCCGCCCGGATCCGGTTGCAAACACACGCGCGCCGCTTCTTTCGCAGTTGCAGCACGTCCGTCAAGGCGTGCCGGGATCACACTGGCGAAAGAAGTGAACGGCCTGGAATCGTTCGAAGATTTAGCGTCTTCGCGGACGCTCCGCAGCGCCGTTCCGGACATGGGAGGGTTGCCGCAGAGCCGGCCCCGGGCGCCGCCCTCAGAGGGGGGCGGCGGGCCGGAGCGGCGCGAGCCCGGCCTCGATCTCGGCCCGGCGCGGCTCCAGGAACGGCGGCAGGGCCAGGCGCTCGCCCAGGGTCTCCAGGGGCTCGTCCGCGGTGAAACCCGGCCCGTCGGTGGCGATCTCGAACAGGATGCCGTTGGGCTCGCGGAAATAGAGGCTGCGGAAGTAGTAGCGGTCCACCGGCCCGCTGCTCGGCACCCGCGCCGCCCGGAGCCTGTCGGACCAGGCCTCGTAATCCCCGTCCGGGATGCGGAAGGCGACGTGGTGGACCGCGCCGGCGCCCTGGCGGGCCGGCGCGGACCGGTCGGCCAGGAGCTGGAGCTCGGCGGCCGGGCCGCCGGGTCCCATCGCGTAGACCTCCACCGGGCCGTCGCCCGTCTCGAAGGCGCGGTCCCGGCGCAGGCCGAGCACCTCGGTCAGCACGGCGGCGGTGCGGGCCGGGTCCGGCACCGACAGCCGGATCGGGCCGAGGCCGCGGATCTGGTAGGCGGCCGGCACGGGCGAGCCGTCCCAGGGATGCTCCGGCCCGGTCCCGCCATCGTCCACCAGGGCGAGGCGCTGGCCCTCCGGATCCTCGAAATCGAGGGTGAGGCGCCCGTCGCGCGCGGCGGGCTCGGCCTCGACGATCCCGGCCTCGCGCAGGCGCGCGTGCCACCACGCGACCGCGCCCTCGCCCGGGACGCGCAGGTGCGTGCGGGTGATGCTGCCGGAGCCCCGCCGCTCCCGGGGCGCCGGCCAGTCGAAGAAGGTGATGTCGGTGCCGGGGCTCGCCAGCCCGTCGGCGTAGAACAGGTGGTAGGCCGAGACGTCGTCCTGGTTCACCGTCTTCTTCACGAGCCGCAGGCCGAGCGTGCCCGTGTAGAAGGCGACGTTCTCCGCCGCGCGGGCGGTCACCGCGGTGAGATGGTGGATGCCGGTGAGCTGCATGTCGGTCCTGGGGTTCGCCGCGTCGCGCCTCAGGTGGGGAGCGGCGGCGGCTTCGCGAGCGGCCCGCGGATCGGGCGGCCGGCACCCGTTCCTCCGGGGCCGCGCCGCGGTCGGCCCGCAGCGATCGCCGCCCGAGAGGCGCCGCGCCCCGGACCGGCGGCGCGGCCGCTACGCGGCGATCGGTACCCGGGCGCGGCGGATTTCGCCGAACCGCGGTCCCGAGGCCCGCTTCTCAGAGCCCCACGGGCCGGCCGGCGGCGACCACCAGCATCTTGCCGTCCGCGAAGGTGCGGGCGGCGGCCCGGCGGATATCCGCCTGGGTCACGGCCGAGACCATCGCGTTGCGCCGGGCGATGTAGTCCATGCCCAGCTCCTCGAAGGCGATCTGCACCAGCTGGTGGGCGATCTTGGTCGAGGTGTCGAAGCCGAGGGCGTAGGAGCCGGTCAGGTAATCCTTGGCCTTCTGCAGCTCGTCGTCGTCCGGGCCGTCCGTGATCAGCCGGCCGATCTCGTCGCCGATCACCGACAGGGCCTCGCCGACGCGCTCGTTCTTGGTGGCGGTGTAGCCCCAGGTCATCGCGGCCGAGCGGTGGCTGACGAGCGAGGTCCCGACCGAGTAGGCGAGGCCGCGCTTCTCGCGCACCTCCTGGAACAGGCGGGACGTGAAGGCGCCGCCGCCGAGGATGTGGTTCAGCACGTAGGCCGGGATGAAGTCCGGGTCGCGCCACGGCACGCCGGCCATGCCGAACCGGATCACCGACTGGGGCACGTCGAGGTCGACGACGACGCGCTTGCCGAGATCGTGCACTTCGGTGCGCGGCACCGCCTTCAGCGCCCCGGCCTCCGGCAGGGTTCCGAAGGCGCGGTTCAGGCCCTCGGCGAGCTGCTCGGCGCCGATGGCGCCGACCGCCGCCACCTTCACCCGGCCGCGGCCGATGATGCGGGCGTGCATCGCCAGCAGGTCGTCCCGGGTGATCGCCGTCACGCTCTCCACGGTGCCGGAGGACGGGCGGGCGTAGGGATGGCCGGCGAACGCCTCCTTGAAGAAGCGGCGGGAGGCCAGCACGCCCGGATCGTTCTGCTGGTAGCGCAGGCCGGCGATGATCTGGGCGCGGACGCGCTCGATCGCGTCAGGGTCGAGGCGGGGTTTGGCCAGCGCCAGGGCGAGGAGCGCGATACCCTCGTCGGCGTGCTTGACCAGCATCTTCAGCGAGCCGCCGACCGCGTCGGCCCCCGCGTGGAACGACAGCTCGATTGCCCGGGCGGCGAGCCGCTCCTGGAACAGGTCGGAAGTCAGATCGCCGGCGCCCTCGTCGAGGAGCCGCGCCAGCATCTGCGCGCAGCCGGCCTTGCCGGCCGGGTCCTGGGCGGCGCCGCCCTCGAAGGTGAAGGCCAGGGCGATCATCGGCACCACCGGCGACTCGACGTGCCACGCCTCGATGCCGGGGGCGGTCGTCACCGGCAGCGCCGTGGTGGGCGAGCTGACGGTTTGGGCGGTGGTCTCGACCAGAGTCTCGGCCAAGCTCATGGGAACCTCGTGTCTCTATCTCGGGCGACGGCGGAGCGGGCCAGGGCTCCCGTTCGGCAGAACGCCCCGCCCGGACCCGTCACGGGTCCGGCGGGACGCACCCGGGGTTACTCGGCGGCCATCGCGACCGGGGCGTCGGGATCCTGCGCCTTGGTCAGGTAACCGGTGACCGAGCGGGCCGGCGTCAGCCAGCGCTCGGCGGCGCCCTTGAGACGCGCCTGCGTCACCCCCTCGATGTCGGTCGGCCAGCGGCGGACCTCCTCGATGGTCTCGCCGATCGCCAGCGCCGAGCCGTAGATGCGGGCGAGCGACGACTGGCTGTCGGAGGAGTAGACGGTCTCGGCCACGAGGCGGGTCTTGGCGCGCTCGATCGCCTCGGCGTCCAGGGCCTCCGCGGGGGCGCGGCGCAGCACCCTGTCGACGGCCTCCTCCAGCTTCTCCAGCGGCACGCCCTCGGCGGGCACCGCGTAGACGGAGAAGCGGGTGTCGTCGATCGCCGAGCCCATGTACCAGGCGCCGGCATTCACCGCGAGGCCGGTCTCCATGACCAGCTTGCGGTAGAGGTAGGAGGTCGAGCCGCCGCCCAGCACCTCGGCCAGCAGCTCGAGGTCGTGGCAGCCGCCGTCCCGGGCGGTGATGCAGGACGGGGTCAGGTAGAGGCGCTGCAGGGTCGGCTGCTCGACCTTCGGGTCGGCGACGGCGACGCGGCGCAGGGCCTTCGGCTCCGGCTCCCGCGCCCGCAGGCGCTCGGGCCGGGCACCCTGGGGCGTCACGCGGCCGTAGGTGGTCTCGGCGAGGCGCCGGACCTCGTCGGGCGTGACGTCGCCGGCCACCACCAGGATGGCGTTCTCGGGGGTGTAGAAGCGCTTGTAGTAGGCCAGCGCGTGCTCGCGGTTCAGGCCCTCGATCTCGTGCATCCAGCCGATGATCGGGATGCCGTAGGGATGGTGCACGAACAGGCCGGCCGCCATCGCCTCGGAGAGCTGGGCGGAGGGGTCGGTCTCGACCCGCATGCGCCGCTCCTCCAGCACGACGTCGCGCTCGGGGGCGACGACGGCGTCGTCGAGGACGAGGCCGCTCATGCGGTCCGCCTCGAATTCCATCATGGTGCCGAGGTGATCCCGGGCGACCCGCTGGAAGTAGGCGGTGTAGTCGTAGCTGGTGAAGGCGTTCTCCTGGCCGCCCAGGCCCGACACCGCCTTGGAGAAGGCCCCGACCGGGTGCTTCTCGGTGCCCTTGAACATCAGGTGCTCGAGGAAGTGGGCGATGCCCGACTGGCCGAGCGGATCATCGGCCGAACCGTTGCGGTACCAGATCATGTGGGTGGCGACGGGGGCCCGGTGGTCGGGGACGACCACCACGTCGAGGCCGTTGTCGAGGGTGAAGGCCGTCACTTCCGGTCCGCCCGCCTCGGAACGCCCGAACGGCGCGGCCTCGCCCCGGCCGGCGCTGCCGCCGTAGGGCGAGCCCGGACGCAGCGGGAAGAGGGTGGGCGTCGCCTTCCTGAACAGGTGCATTCCGCTTTCCTTCTGCCGGCCCCGGATCGAAGCGTCCCGCGTCGGGATGCGCGCGCGGATCGGGGCCGTCCTGGTCACCGGGGCGCAAGAACCGCACCGGGACGATCATCTCATGTTGCCACGCCGTGTCGCCGTTGCAACGGCGACACGGCGCCCCCGTCACTGCTGCGCGCGCTGACGGAGATACGCGCGGGGATCCGACTCCTCGCGCTCGCGGCTGGCGTTGTTGATCGGGTCGCTCGACGGCGGCCGGGCCAGCTGCTTGGGCGACTGCCGGTACCCGGTCGGCGGGTCCGTGAGCGTGTCGCGGCTCGGCTCGATGTCGGAGGGCTCGGCGTTGGCGCTCTTGCCCTTGAGCAGCTCGAAGGGGCTGAGCAGGCTGTCGTCGCGGTTGTTGTCGCCGGGCTTGCGCTCGGCGGTGGTCGTCAGGCCCGCGCCGGCACGGCGGCCGCCGCGCATCTCCTCCACGGAGAGCGTCGCGTTGTTGTCGTCGTAGCGGCCCTGGGCCTGGGAGCCCTTGGGATTGCGCCGCTCCACGGCGGCGCGCTCGCGCTCCACGATCTCGGGATCCTTCGGCCAGGCGGTGCTGGTGGAGCGCGCCCTCGGCTGCGGCAGGGCCTTGCCGTCGATCTTGGGCGGCATCACCAGCGGCGGCCGCTCGTGATAGTCGATCGGATCCTGGCGCTTCTCCAGGAGGCCGATGCCCGACAGGGCGTCGCGCATGAACTCGCCGCGCTCCTGCGCGTGCGCGGCACCGACGACGCAGAGCGGAGCCAGGGCCACCGCGGCGGAGAGGAGGGGACGAAGCCTGCGATGCCCGGTCATGCTGCCTCACGGGTTCCGGACGGAGCGTCCGGCTCTGGGAAGGCCGCGGCGCGGCCCGATCCGACAGGTCCCGGCCTGAGACCGGTTTCCGGCGATCGTATGGCGCCTTGACTGCGTCGCGCCAGGAGGGGGACGCGGGAGGACCTGTGTGTTGCAGGGATCACAGGCGCGGCGCCGGGTCGCCCTGCGGCGGGGACGCCCGGCCCCTGCGGCCGTCCGGGGACAGGCTGTCGAGGATCAGGCCGATCACGCCGGCCACGATCGCCGCGTCGGCGACGTTGAACACGTACCAGGACCAGCCGCCGGCATGCAGGTGGACGAAATCGAAGACGGCGCCGTAGGCGGCCCGGTCGATGGCGTTGCCGAGCGCGCCCCCGACGATCAACCCGAGGGCGACGCCGAGAAGGCGCGACGAGGCCCGCCGCATCCAGATCCCGAGGCCGATCGCGGCGGCGAGCGACAGGGCCACGAGGAGCCAGCGGCCGATCCCGCCCTCCTGCTGGAACAGCCCGTAGGAGACCCCCCGGTTCCAGACCACCACGAAGTCGGCGAAGGGCGCCAGCCGCCAGGGCTGCGTCAGCACGAGGTCGGTGCCGAAATAGAGGCCGAGCTTGCTGGCCTGGTCGAGGACCAGTGTGAGGACGAGGGCCAGGAGGCCGGCGCGGAAGGGCGTCACGGGCGGCGCGCCTGGCCCGGGCCGGCGCCCCCCGCTCCCCGCGGGCGGGGAGAGGGGGTGGCGCCGCCGACGACGCGGAACGCCCTCACGCCGCGCTCGCCTCCGGATGCGCCGCGTCCCACTCGCGCAGGGCCTGGGCGTCGCGGGGCGTCACGTCCGGGTAGTCCGGGTCGCTGCCCACCTCCGGGCTGACCCGCCAGGACCGGGCACATTTGCGACCCTCGGCCGGGCTCGGCACCACCGCCACGCCGCGCACCTCGTCGAGGCGGAAGGCCTCGGCCGGGCCCTCGCCCGCCACAACGGCGATGTCCGAGGTGATGCAGGTATCGGCGAAGTCGCAGCCCTCGAGCGCCGCGAGAAGCTCCGGATCCGCCACGTAGACCGTCGGCGCCGCCTCCAGGCTCGCGCCGATGCGCTTGGCCGCGCGCTCGATCTCCAGGGCGCCGGTGACCACCCGCCGCACCCGCCGGATTTTTTGCCAGCGCTCCGCGAGGGGGGCGTCGAGCCAGTCAGCCGGGGTCTCCGGCAGGGTCTGGAGATGCACCGAGCCGTCCTCGGACGGGTAGCGGTCGAGCCACGCCTCCTCGGCGGTGAAGGCGAGCACCGGGGCGAGCCAGATCGTCACCCGGCGGAAGGCCTCGTCGATCACCTGCAGCGCCGCCCGCCGGCGGACCGAGGACACGGGATCGCAGTACAGGGCGTCCTTGCGCACGTCGAAGTAGAAGGACGACAGGTCGCCAGTCATGAAGCCGTTGAGCAGCGCCACCACCCGCTTGGTGTCGAACGCCGCGTAGGCCTCGCGGATCTCGCCGTCGAGCTCGGCGAGCCGGTGCAGGATCAGCCGCTCCAGCTCCGGCATCTCCTTGTACGCCACGTCGTCGCCCGGCACCCGGTGGGCGAGGGAGCCCAGCATCCAGCGCAAGCTGTTGCGCAGCTTCCGGTAAGTTTCGGCAAACGTCTTGATGATCTCCGGGCCGATGCGCAGGTCGTCGGTGTAGTCGGAGGCGGCGACCCAGAGGCGCAGGATGTCGGCGCCCGAATCCTTGATGACGCTCTGCGGCGCGACGACGTTGCCCTTCGACTTCGACATCTTCAGGCCCTTGCCGTCGAGCACGAAGCCGTGGGTCAGGACGATGTCGTAGGGCGCCCGGCCGCGGGTGCCGGCGGATTCGAGCAGCGAGGACTGGAACCAACCGCGGTGCTGGTCGGAGCCCTCCAGGTACATGACCCGGTCCTGGCCGCCGTCGCGGACGCGCTTCACCCCGGCGAGCCCCGGGAAGGCCTCCGGATCGTCGAGCACGAAGGCGTGGGTCGATCCGGAATCGAACCAGACGTCGAGGACGTCGGTGACCTTCTCGTAGGCGGCCGGGTCGTGGTCGGGCGCCAGGAAGCGCTGCGCGGCATCGTCCCGGAACCACGCGTCGGCGCCCTCCGCGGCGAAGGCGTCGCGGATGCGGGCGTTGACGGCATCGTCCTTGAGGATCTCGGCGGTCTCCCGGTGGACGAAGACGGTGATCGGAACGCCCCAGGCGCGCTGGCGCGAGACCACCCAGTCCGGCCGGTTGGCGACCATGCCGGTGATGCGGTTCTTTCCTTGCGTCGGCACCCACTGGGTGTCGTCGATGCCCTGGAGCGCCACCTCGCGCAGCGACCGGTTGCCCAGCGAATCCACCGGCCGGTCCATGGCGATGAACCATTGCGGCGTGTTGCGGAAGATCACCGGCTTCTTGGACCGCCAGGAATGCGGGTACTGGTGGCGCAGCACCCCGCGGGCGATCAGCGCCCCGGCCTCCGTCAGCGCGGCGATGACCGCCTTGTTGGCGTCGCCCTTCTCGCCCTTGGCGGTGAGCACGCGGGTGCCGGTGAAGCCCGGAGCGGCCTCCGTGAGCACGCTGTCGGCGTCGACCGTGTAGGGGATGGTCGCGTCGATGCCGCGCTCGCGCAGCAGCCGGCCGCTCGCCATCCAGAGCTCGAAATCCTCGCGGCCGTGGCTCGGCGCCGTGTGGACGAAGCCCGTGCCGGACTCGTCGGTGACGTGGTCGCCGTCGAGCATCGGCACGGCGAAGCCGTAGCCGAGCTTCGCCAGCGGGTGGTCCAGGGTCAGGCCGGCGAGCGTCGAAGGGCTCACGTCGGCGACGCGCGCGAACGCCTCGACCCGGGCGGCTTTGAACACCGTGGCGGCGAGGCTGTCGGCGAGCAGGTAGGTCTGGCCGGGCACCGCCCAGTTGTCGGCCGGCGCCTCCGTGACCCGGTACAGGCCGTAGGCAATTTTTTTGGAGAACGCGACGGCGCGGTTGCCCGGGATCGTCCACGGAGTGGTCGTCCAGATCACCACCCGCGCCTGCGCGAGATCGCCCTCGGCGCCGGACCGGATCGGAAACGCGCAAAAAATCGTGTCGCTGACGTGCTCCTCGTACTCGACCTCGGCTTCGGCCAGCGCGGTCTTCTCGACCACCGACCACATCACCGGCTTGGAGCCGCGATAGAGCTGGCCGCTCATCGAGAACTTCATCAGCTCGTCGGCGATCACGGCCTCGGCGGGGAACGCCATGGTGGCGTAGGGATGGTCCCAGTCGCCGGTGACGCCGAGCCGCTTGAACTCCTCGCGCTGCACGTCGAGCCACTGGGCCGCGAAGGTCCGGCATTCCTGCCGGAACTCGATCACCGGCACGTCGTCCTTGTTGCGGCCCTTGGCGCGGTACTGCTCCTCGATCTTCCACTCGATCGGCAGGCCGTGGCAGTCCCAGCCCGGGACGTAGTTGGCGTCGAAGCCGAGGGCGGTCTGCGAGCGGACCACCACGTCCTTGAGGATCTTGTTGAGCGCCGTGCCGATGTGGATGTTGCCGTTGGCGTAGGGCGGGCCGTCGTGGAGCACGAATTTTGGCCGGCCCTGACCGCGGGCGCGCAGCTTGCCGTAGAGGTCCATCCGCTTCCAGCGCTCGATAAAGAGCGGCTCGCGCACCGGCAGGCCGGCGCGCATCGGGAACTCGGTCTGCGGCAGGAACAGGGTCTTGGAATAGTCGCGGGCGGGCGCGGTCTCGGGGGCGGTCATCGGATCTCGCATCGGCGGTCGGGCCGGCAGCGTCGGGCCGGCGGAATCGGGTCGGGCGGCAGGAGGATCCCGGACCTCCGCGCGGCCGCGCTGGAGCGGGCCCTCAGGCGGAGGCCGGGCCGGTAATTCGGATCGGGCGGCCGGGGCCGCGCAGGGCGCGCGAAGCGTGCATGACGGGTTCTCTACCAGCCGCCCCGGCCGGAGGCCAGCGGCAGCGCGGATCACGCGCCCGTGACCGCGGATGGGACCAATCGGCGTCTGAACCGTTGACCGACACACCCTCCGCCCGCCGCGGCGGCGCGGAGCCGATTCGGACAGACATCCGGGAGTAGCCCCATGAAGAAGCTTCTGATCGCGACCCTCGCCCTCGCGCCGCTGGCCTACGCGGGCGCCGCGGAGGCCCAGGGCACGGCGCGCGGCGCCCAGCGCGGCGTCGAGGACGGCACGGCCGCGGCCGGCCCCGTGGGCGGGGTCGTCGGCGGCGCGGTCGGCGCGGCGACCGGCACCGTCGGCGGCGTGCTCGGCACCGATCCGGACCCGGCCCGCCGGGCGCGCGAGAACCGCCGCGAGGAGCGGATGGAGCGCCAGGAGCGCCTCGGCCGCTGACAGGGTCCCGTAACAGGGTCCGGCCGGTCGCCTCAGGCGGCCGGCCGCGCCTCCCGGCGGATCGTCTCCTGCGCCAGGAGGTACAGGCCGGAGCCGACGACGATCATGGCGCCCGCCACGGTCCAGCGGCTCGGAACGTCGCCGAACAGCAGGAAGCCGAGCGTCACCGACCACAGCAGCTGCGTGTAGATGAACGGCGCCAGCACGTTGGCCGGGGCCCGGGCATGGGCCATCACCAGCAGCCAGTGGCCCAGCGTTCCGAACAGCGCGACCCCGAACAGCAGCGCCCAGTGGGTCAGGCTCGCCGGGCTCGTCCAGATCCACGGTAGGAGCGGGGCCATCAGCGCGAGTCCCGCGAGGCCCGTGTAGAACATGGTCGTGGCGGTCGAGTCGTAGGCCGCGAGCTTGCGCGTGATGATCGCGTAGAAGGCGTAGACCACCACGTTGGCGACGCAGAGCAGCGCGGCCGGATGCATGCCGCCGGCGCCCGGCCGCACGATCACCAGCACGCCCAGGAAGCCGACGCCGATCGCCGCCAGCCGCGCCCGCGACGACCACTCGCCGAGCAGCGGCCCGGCGAGCAGCGCCACGGTGAGCGGCGCGGCGAACTGGATCGAGATCGTCTCGGCGAGCTGCAGGTAGCGCAGGGCCAGGAAGTTGAGCGCCGTGGAGGCGAAGAGCAGCAGGGAGCGCGCGATCTGCAGCGGCAGGCGCCGGCTCTTCACGACGCCCGGCGTGCGTACCGGGTTGATGAACAGCGAGATCATGGCGACGCTCGCCGCGTAGCGCATGAAGGTGGTGACCAGGGGATCGACGCCGGCCCGGGCCAGGGTCTTGCCGCAGGCGTCGAGGCTCGCGAAGAAGGCGACGGCCCCGCACATCAGGGCGATGCCGACGATCCGCCGGCGGCCGGCGAGGTCGGCCTCCGGAGCGGCGCGCGGCGCGGCGCTGTCGTCGGGGACGGAGGTCGCGACCTGCGTGCTCATGCCTGACCAATCTCGGTAGAGGCCGAAATCCCTGCCACGCCCGGTGCCGTGCGGGTACCGGCCGGCGCGCAGGGGAACCATGCAGCCGGCACGGTCGCCCGCGACGGCGGCGGCTCAGCGCTTCGCCGCGACCTTCTCGGCAACGGGGGCCTTCTCGGCGGAGGCCGTCTTGGTGGCGGCCTTGGCGAGCTTCGGCTTGGGCGGCGTCGCGCCGGCGATCAGGGCGGCGAGGTGCGACTGGTCGAGCCCCGCGGCGGCGCGCGCGGGCGCAGCGGGAACAGGCGCCGCCGCGGCGACCGGCGCGGGCGCCAGCGCAGCGGCCCGTTCGACCCGGCGCGGCTCGATGGAGCCGGTCGCGGCGGGCTCGGCGAGGCTCGCCGTCGCGACCGCGGGGGCGGCGGACTCGCGCTGGACCCGGAGGGTCCAGTGCGCGGCGGTGGAGAGCGCGGCGATGCCGAGAATCGCCTTGATGCCGCTGGTGAGCAGGGCTCGCATGGTCGTCAGGCCCGAGAGAACGCGGTTACGCGGAACCGGATCCCCGGCCCGGACGCATCATCGCGCGGGAGCGTGAACGAAGCCGCAACGGCCCCGTGCGCCCCTGTCCCGGAACGGGTCAGGGACCCGCGCCCGCGACCCGTCTCGCGGGCGGAATCGGGTGGGAAATCATGTGGGCCATGCGCCGGACCCGCGGTTCCTGTTCCCCGCGCTCCCGACACTCCTGCAGCGACTCGGCCCACTGAGCCTCACAGGAACGGCCCAGAGAACTGGTCCGGACCGTCCCGTCACTGCCGACCCCGCCGCCATGCAGGCCCGAGCGGGCTCGCGAAACCTTCAGGCGCATCGGCCGCTGGGGACAGCCCGTGTAGAGGGTGACAGCCGAGCCGGCAACAGAGGCGGGGCCGTTTCCGGGACCCCGCGGCGATCAGTGCTCCGCCGCGGGCGCGACGAAGCGCATCAGCGCGGCGATCTCGTCCGCGCCGTCCTCCGCGGCGAGGCGCCGGTAGAGCGCGGCGTAGCCGGAGAAGACCTGCCGCCCGGCCGCGTCGGGCCCGAGGAACCCGGCGATCTCCTCCATCTCGGGCGCCCAGCGATAGGCCTTCGGCACCATGTCGGGCAGCCCCCTGGCGAACCGGGCCAGCAGCGACGGCTCGTTCTCGGCGAGCTCGGCCAGCAGCGCTTCCCCGGCGCCGGCGCGCTCGGCGGCGCCGATCACGAGCGCGGCGAGCGCCGTCAGGCCCTTGTTGAGGCCGGCATAGCTCATCTTGAGGCTGGAGGCGGCGCCGACCGCGCCGGGGCAGACGCGCAGGTCGAGGCCGAGGTCGCGCAGGACCAGGGCCGGGGCCGTCTCGGGACCCGAGACGTAGACGCGCGGCCCCTTGGCGCCGGGCTTCGGCGGCAGGCCCAGGATCGCGCCGTCGAGGAATGGCGCGCCGGTGGCCGCGACGATCCTGGCGACGCGCCCGACCGTCTCCGGGCTGACGGCGTTGGCGTCGATGTAGACCGGCTTGCGCGGGGCCGCCGCCAGGGCGGGCGCGAGCCGGCGGGCCAGCGCCTCCGCGTCGGCGGGCGGCACGATGGAGAGCAGGAGATCGGCGGCGGCGAGCTCGCCGTCCCCGGCATGCGCCATGCCGGCGGCCGCGGCCCGGGCGCGGCTCGCCGCCCCGCGCCCGTCCAGGGAGGTCAGTACCCGGGCGCCGTGCCCGGCGAGCCGGGCCCCGACGGCGCTGCCCATGGCGCCCGGGGCGATCACCGCGATCGTGGGCACGGGACGCCTCCGGGACCTCGGGGCCGCTACCGCAGCGAGCCGCAGAAGCGCTGGATGCGCCGGCAGGCCTCCTCCAGCACCGCGTTCGACGTCGCGTAGGAGATGCGCAGGTTCGGGCCGAGGCCGAAGGCCGAGCCGTGGACCGCCGCCACGCCCTCGGCCTGGAGCAGCTCCATGACGAAGTCCTCGTCGGTCTCGATGGTCTTGCCGGCCTCGGTCCGCTTGCCGATCAGCGCCGCGCAGGACGGGTAGACGTAGAACGCGCCCTCCGGCGTCGGGCAGGTCAGCCCGTTGGTCTGGTTGAGCATCGACACGACGAGGTCGCGCCGGCCCTGGAAGGCGGCCCGGAACGTGGCGAGGTGGTCCTGCGGCCCGTCGAGGGCGGCCACCGCCGCCCACTGCGCGATCGTGCTGGCGCCGGAGGTCTGCTGGCCCTGGACGAAGTCCATCGCCTTAATGAGCGCTTCCGGCCCGGCCGCGTAGCCGATGCGCCAGCCGGTCATGGCGTAGCCCTTCGAGACGCCGTTCATCGTCAGCGTCCGCTCGATCAGCTGCGGCTCGACCTGGGCCGGCGTGACGAACGCGAAGTCGCCGTAGGTGAGGTGCTCGTAGATGTCGTCGGTGAGGATGTGCACGTCCGGGTAGCGGAGCAGCACGTCGGTGAGCGCCTTCATCTCGGCGCGGGAATAGGCGGCGCCCGACGGGTTCGACGGCGAGTTGAGGACGATCCACTTGGTCTTCGGGGTCAGGACCCGGTCGAGCTCCTCGGCCTGGAGCTTGAAGCCGTTGGCCATGTCGGTGTCGGCGAAGACCGGCGTGCCGCCGCACAGCCCGACCATCTCCGGGTAGGACACCCAGTAGGGGCGGGGGATCACCACCTCGTCGCCGGGGTTCAGCGTGGCGAGGAACGCGTTGTACAGCACCTGCTTGCCGCCGGTGCCCACGATGGTCTGCGAGACCTTGTAGTCGAGCCCGTTCTCGCGCTTGAACTTGCGCACGATCGCCTCGCGCAGGGGCACGATCCCGGAGACCGGCGGGTAGCGGGTCTCGTTCCGGTGGATCGCCGCGATGGCGGCCTGCTTGATGTGCTCGGGCGTGTCGAAGTCGGGCTCGCCCACCGACAGGCTGATGACGTCGACGCCGGAGGCCTTCAGGTCCCGGGCCTTCTGGGTCATCACGATGGTCGCGGACGGCTTCACCCGCGAGAGGACGTCGGCGAGGAGAGCCATGGCGTGCGGTGCTCCGGATTTTTGCGATCAGGCGCCGCTTCCCCGCGGCGCGGCGGACCCTAGGCCCGGGACGCTGAGCCGGCAAGCGTGAGACGCCGCGGCGGCGCGCGGGAGCGACGTTTCTGCTATGATCCTCGGAATCGGGACGGAACGAGAGGCCCTGCCGATGGGCGAGACGATCAGCATCACCCTGGCACCGGACACGCTCCGCGCCGTGCGGGAGAGCGTCGAGGCCGGTGAGTACGCTTCGGTGGACGCGCTGCTCGACGAGGCCGTGCACGCCCTGCAACGCCAGCGACGCGAGGATGCCGAGCGTCTCGATGACATCCGCGCCCGCATCCGGCGTTCCCTGGACGATCCGCGGCCGGATCTGAGCATCGAAGAGGTTCAAGAGGATCTCGACAGGATGTTCGCTGAAGCGCGGCACGACACCCGCCGTGCGTAGACTGCCTGTTGCGTTTCGCCCTCAAGCGCAGGCCGATCTGGCCGGCATCTTCCGAACGGTCTTGCAGCGGAGTCAGAACGTCGCGACGGCGCAGCGCTTCACGCAGCGGATCAAGGATCGGTGCGACCGAATCGGCCACGCACCGCATGCGGGCCGACCCCGTGACGATCTCTTGGAAGGCTTGCGAACGGTGGCGTTCGAGAGATCGGCTGTGATCGCCTATCGCGTGGAACGTGGATCCGTGAGGATCCTCAATATCTTCTATGGCGGCCGCGATTTCGAGGCGGTCTATCCAGGCGATACCACGGAAGAAGCTCAGGAGCCCCCGTCCTGACGAACTGCCCTCGCACCGGCCGGCCCAGACCCCCATCTCTCCGGCATGACCCCGCTCTCCGTCCTCGACCTCTCCTTCGTCAGCGCTGACTCGACCCCGGCGCGGGCGCTGCACGACACGCTGGCCCTCGCCCGCCACGTCGATAACCTCGGCTACCGGCGCTACTGGCTCGCCGAGCACCACGCGCTCCCCAACGTGGCGAGCCCGGCGCCCGAGATCATGATCGGCCAGATCGCCGCCGCGACCCGCAACCTCCGGGTCGGCTCGGGCGGCATCATGCTGCCGAACCACGCGCCGCTGATGGTGGCCGAGCGCTTCCGGGTGCTGGAGGCCCTGTTCCCCGGCCGGATCGACCTCGGTCTCGGGCGCGCGCCCGGCACGGACGGAATCACCGCGCGGGCGCTGCGCCGCCGGGAAGCGCCGGGGGAGGGCGGCGGCCACGGGGGCGGGGACGACTTCCTCGACCGCCTTCAGGAGCTGCTGTTCTGGGACGGCGGCTTCCCGGAGGGGCACCCGTTCGCGCGGATCGAGGCGAGCCCCGCGGGGGTGCCGCTGCCGCCGATCTTCCTGCTCGGCTCCTCCGACTACAGCGCCCGCCTCGCCGGCGAGATCGGCTGCGGCTTCGGCTTCGCGCAGCACTTCTCCGGGATGCCCGCGGAGCCGCCGATGCTGGACTACCGGACCCGGTTCCGGCCGACGCGGCTCGGCGCGAAGCCCCACGCGATCCTGGCGGTGGCGGCGATCTGCGCCGCCACGGACGCGGAGGCCGAGCGCCTCGCCTCCAGCGCGCGGCTCGCGACGCTGCGGCGGGAGCGCGGCGAGTACCGGCCTCTGCCGAGCCTCGCCGAGGCGCTGGACTACCCGTATTCCGACGGCGAGCGGGTGCAGATCGAGCGCGGCCGCGACCGCCTGCACGTGGGCGGCCCCGAGACCCTGCGGGCCCGGCTCGCCGAGATGGTCGCGCGCACGCAGGCCGACGAGCTGATGATCGTCTCGGCGATCCCCGACCAGGCGGCGCGGCACGATTCCTACGCGCGGCTCGCGCAGGCCTGGGGGCTCGGCGCCGCCTCACAGGCGGCCTGAGCCGTCACCCGGCGCCCGCCCGGGTCCTGGCGGCGGCGGCGCCAGCCGTGCAGGCTCCCGCCCGGATCACGCCCGCGACCAGACGGGCCGACCGGAGGAGAGCCAGCATGGGCAACCGACGCGAATTCCTGACCGCCACGGCCGCGGGCCTCGCCGCCGCCGCGGCGCCGGCCCGGGCCGCCGAGGAGCGCACGGCGGCGCCCGGGCCCGGCAAGCCGAGCGCGCCCGCGCCCGCGCCCGCGCCCGCGCCCTTCGGCATGCCCCGGGATATGGTGCTGCTCAACATGCGCCGTGGCGACGGCTACGCCCTGGGGGTGAAGACGAAGGACGGCGTGCTCGACGTCGAAGCCGCCGGCCGGGCCCTCGGGATGCCGGCTCCCGCCGACATGGACGACCTCCTCCAGAACGGGCGCTTCCTGCTGGCGGAATCCGGCATCGCCTACGCGCCGGTGGTCACGCGGCCCGAGAAGATCATCATGATGGGCTTCAACTACCGCCACCACGCGGAGGAGACCGGCACGCCGATCCCGAAGGATCCGCCGCTGTTCAACAAATACAACAACGCCCTGAACCACCACGGCGGCACGATCGCGCTGCCGACCCAGGCGGCGCGGGAATTCGACTACGAGACCGAGCTGGTGATGGTGTTCGGCCGCGAGTGCCGGAACGTGTCCGAGGCGGACGCCCTCGATTATGTCGCCGGCTACTGCACGGGCAACGATTTCAGCGCCCGGGACCTCCAGACGCTGACCTCGCAGTTCATGATCGGCAAGACCTCGGACGGGTTCGCGCCGCTCGGCCCCTACCTGGTGACCGCCGACCGGGTGAAGGACCCGAACAACCTGAAGCTCAAGACGCTGGTCAACGGCCAGGTGCGCCAGGACTGGAGCACCAACGACATGATCTTCAACTGCCGCCAGCTGATCAGCTTCGCGTCGAAGGTGATGACGATCAAGCCGGGGGACATCTTCTACACGGGCACCCCGCAGGGGGTGATCTTCGGCGAGAAGATCCCGCGCTAGGACCGGGCGTGGCTGAAGCCCGGCGACGAGGTCGTGTCGGAGCTGGAAGGGCTCGTTGAGCTGCGCTTCAAGCTGGCCTGATCCGTCCTCCGATCGATGCGACCCGCATCGTCATCACGGATACGAAGCGCGGCCGACCCCTCTCCCGTGCGGGAGAGGGGCCCGCGCCCGTCCTCAGCGCCCGAACAGGCGACCGAGACGGGCGAGGAAGCCGCCCCCGTCCGCGGGCTTCGCACCGGGCGTCGCCGCATGCGCGGCCCCCGCCTTCGGCGCCAGGACCAGCCCGAGGGCTGCCGTATCGGTGGTCTCGCGGTCGATCAGGATCAGGCTGCCGGTCTCGCGGTTCTCCGCGTAGGCGTCGACCGCCACCGCCCGGTCGAGGCGGAGCGCCACGTCGGCGATGTCGTTCGCCGACAGGCGCTCGGCCGGGCCGGGCTGGCCGGTCTCCGGATCGATCCGCGAGGCGATCCGCTCCACGGTCGCGGTGACCGTGGCGGTGCCGATCTTGGCGAGCAGGCTCGCGCCCGGACTGAGATCGGTCTCGGCCGCCCAGAACAGGCGCGCGTCGAGGGTCTCGGTGACCCGCATCGGCGCGTCGGTGGCCACGATCACCTGCCCGCGGGAGGCGTCGATCTGGTCGGCCAGCACCAGGGTCACCGACTCGTCCTCGCCGGCCTCGGGCAGGTCGCCGTCGGCGGTGTAGATCCGCGCCACCGTGGAGGTCCGGCCGGAGGGCTGCACCGTCACCGAATCGCCCGGCCGCACCCGGCCGCTGGCGATCCGGCCGCTGTAGCCGCGGAACTCGGAATTGGGCCGGTTGACCCACTGCACCGCCATCCGGAACGGCGCGTTCAGCGCCTCCGCGCGGACCGGCACGGTCTCGAGGTAGTGGAGCAGGGTGCCGCCCGTGTACCAGGGCGCCGCGACGCCCGCGTCCACGACGTTGTCGCCGTTCTTGGCCGAGAGCGGGATCGCCTTGACCTCGGAGAAATTCAGCCCGCGGGCGAAGTCCGAGAACCCCGACACGATGCCGTCGAAGGTGCCCTGCGCCCAGCCGGCGAGGTCCATCTTGTTCACCGCCAGCACGACGCGGCGGATCCCGAGATTCGACACGAGCAGCGCGTGGCGCCGCGTCTGCCGGGTCAGGCCCTGGCGGGCGTCGACCAGGATCACCGCCACGTCGGCCGTCGAGGCGCCGGTGGCCATGTTGCGGGTGTACTGCTCGTGGCCGGGGGTGTCGGCCACGATGAAGGAGCGCTTGTCGGTGGAGAAGAACCGGTAGGCGACGTCGATGGTGATGCCCTGCTCGCGCTCGGCCTGGAGGCCGTCGACGAGCAGCGCGAGGTCCATCTCCTGCCCCTGCGTCCCGTGCTTGCGCGAGTCGCGCTGGAGCGCCGAGATCTGGTCGTCGAAGATCTGCTTGGTGTCGTGCAGGAGCCGCCCGATCAGGGTCGACTTGCCGTCATCCACCGAGCCGCAAGCGATGAAGCGCAGCACCGCCTTGTTGCGGTGGGCGGTGAGGAACGCCGCGTAGCCGGAGGCCCGGTCGGTGAAGGCCGTGGGAGCCTGGTGGAGCGTCATCAGAAATAGCCCTCCTGCTTCTTGCGCTCCATGGCGCCGGCCCCGTCCTTGTCGATCACCCGGCCCTGCCGCTCCGAGGTGCGCGCCGCCAGCGTCTCGCCGATGATCTCGGGCAGCGAGGCCGCGTCGCTCTCCACCGCGCCGGTGAGCGGGTAGCAGCCGAGCGTCCGGAAGCGCACGAGGCGCTGCTGCGGGGTCTCGCCCGGCGCGAGCGGCAGGCGCTCGTCGTCGACCATGATGAGCTGGCCCTCGCGCTCGACGACCGGCCGCTCCTTGGCGAAGTAGAGCGGCACGATCGGAATGTTTTCCTGCTCGATGTAGAGCCAGATGTCGAGCTCGGTCCAGTTCGACAGCGGGAAGACGCGCAGGGACTCGCCGCGCTTCTTCTTGAGATTGTAGAGGTGCCAGGGCTCGGCGCGCTGGCGCTTCGGGTCCCAGCGGTGCTGCGCGGTGCGCAGGGAGATGATCCGCTCCTTGGCGCGGCTCGCCTCCTCGTCGCGGCGGGCGCCGCCGAAGGCCGCGTCGAACTTGTGCTTGTCGAGCGCCTGCCGCAGGGCCTGCGTCTTCATCACGTCGGTGTGCACCTCGGAGCCGTGGCTCACCGGCCCGACACCGCGGGCGAGCCCGTCCGGGTTGGTGTGGACCAGGAGGTCGAGGCCGAGCTCCTTGGCGCGGGCGTCGCGGAAGGCGATCATCTCGCGGAACTTCCACGTCGTGTCGACGTGGAGCAGCGGGAACGGCAGCCGCCCGGGCGCGAAGGCCTTGAGGGCGAGGTGCAGCAGCACCGAGGAATCCTTGCCGATCGAGTAGAGCATCACCGGGTTCTCGGTCTCGGCGACCGTCTCCCGGAAGATGTGGATGCTCTCGGCCTCCAGCCGCTTGAGATGGCTGAGGCGGTCGGCGGCGGTCGGTGCGGGCGTGGGGGCGCTCGGCTGCACGGCGGCGGCGAGGGCGGCGCTCATCGGGCGAACTCCGGCTGGCGGGCTGTCTGATTCGGGGTGGTCTCGAAGGCGGCGGGCTCGAGGATCGCGGGCTCTTGGCCCGGCTGCACGGCCGCACCGGGGCGTCCGACGTGCAGGCCGCACTCCTTCTTGTCTTCCTGCTCCCACCACCAGCGGCCGGCCCGCTCGGGCTCGCCGAGCTTCACGGCGCGGGTGCAGGGGGCGCAGCCGATCGACGGGAAGCCGCGATCGTGCAGGACGTTGTAGGGCACGAAATTGTCGCGCACGAAGCGGTCGACCTGCTCCCGCGACCAGTCGGCCAGCGGGTTCAGCTTGATCAGGCCGCGCTCCGCGTCGAACGCGGCGAGCGGCGTCGCGGCGCGGTTGGCCGACTGGCCGGCCCGCAGGCCGGTGAGCCAACCGCTCGCGCCGGCGAGCGCGCGGCCCAGCGGCTCGACCTTGCGGAAGCCGCAGCAGGCCTGACGGGCCGCCACCGAGCGCCGGAAGCCGTTGATGCCCTCGCTCCGCACGAAATCCTCGGCGGCCGCGCGTTCGGGGGCGTAGGCGGTGATTCGGATGCCGTAGGCCGACTCGGTCTCGGTCCACGTGTCGTAGGTCTCGGCGAAGAGGCGGCCGGTATCGAGGGTGACGATCTCGACGCGACCCTTCGCGAGGCCCGCCATGGCCAGCGCGTGGGTGAGCGCCTGGTCCTCGACGCCGAGGCTCGTCGTGAAGACGAGGCGGCCGGGGATCTCGGCGGCGATCAGGTGGAGGCGGCCTGGAAGGTCGAGCCCGGACAGCCGCTCCGCGAGGGAGTCGGCCGCCTGTCGGTCCGGACGGGTCATCGCGCCATGTCCCGGGGTTCGCGTGGTGGAAAGGCCACGGCCAGCGCCGTGCCTGTTGTCGAGCGGTCGAAATGTTCGCTATACCGAACGAAGTCAAGGCGCCCCGGCGCGCTTGGCGGGGTCGGACCGGCGGTTCGGCGTGCGGTTGCGCACAGCTTCCGGCGCGGGCAGCATGGGCCCGAGGTAAAAGATTCTTCTCACCGGTCCCGGTAGACACGTATATGCGCTCGCGCCCCGCGCGCGGCGGAAGCCCACGGAGACAGCTTTGGACGCGATCGATCTGAAGATTCTCGCCCTGCTGCAGACGGACGCCACGCTCTCCATCGCGGCGATCGGCGAGCGCGTGGGCCTGTCGCAGACCCCGTGCTGGAAGCGCATCCAGAAGCTGGAGGCCGACGGGGTCATCGACCGGCGCGTGGCGGTGCTCGATCCGGTGAAGCTGGGCCTCGGGCTGACCGTGTTCGTCTCCATCGAGACCGCGGACCATTCCCAGGAGTGGCTGCAGCGCTTCGCCGCAACCGTCTCGGCCATGCCGGAGGTGCTGGAGTTCTACCGGATGGCCGGCGACGTGGACTACATGCTGCGGGTCGTCGTCGCCGACATGCAAGCCTATGACAGCTTCTACAAGCACCTCATCGCGGTGCTGCCGCTCAAGAACGTCACCTCCCGCTTCGCGATGGAGAAGGTGAAATCCACCACGGCCCTGCCGCTGCCGGCGCCCCCGAAGAACGGGCGGCACCTGCCGGGGACGGCCCCCGTCCTCGCTGTGGTTGGAGAATGATATTCTCTTTTTTCGCAGTGCAGCGAACGTGATGTCCTATACGCCGCCCGTTCTGCAAAACGAACGTTTCTCGATTGACACCGGCCGCGCCGGCCCCGACATGGTCCCGTGATGTCCCGCCAGAATCTCCTCCCGCGCACCGCCCCGTTCGGGGACGGCGAGCGCGCCAGCCTCGACGCGGTGCTCGGCACCGCGAGCCCCACGCAGCGCGCCTGGCTCGCCGGCTTCCTGGCGGGCCTCGACGCCGCGGGCGGCCAGCCGGCCGCGGTGCCGGCCGCCCCGCCCAAGGCCGCCGCGCCGCTGACGGTGATCTACGCCAGCGAATCGGGGAACTCCGAGGCGCTCGCCGGCAACGTCGCCAAGCTCGCGCGCAAGCAGGGCTTCAAGCCGAAGGTGGTGGACTTCGCCGACCTCGACGTCGCGACCCTGCCCAAGGCCGGCAAGCTGATCGCCATCGCGGCCACCTGGGGCGAGGGCGAGCCCCCGGCCCGGGCCGTGCGGGCCTACGGCGAGTTGATGGGGGAGGGCGCCCCGCGCCTCGACGGCGTCGAGTTCGCGGTCCTGTCGCTCGGCGACACGTCCTACGCGGAGTTCTGCGCCATCGGGAAGGCGCTCGACGCGCGCTTCGAGGCGCTCGGCGCCAAGCGCGCCGCCGAGCGGGCCGACCTCGATCTCGACTTCGAGAAGCCGGCCGCCGACTGGATCAAGGGCGCGCTGAAGGCGCTCGCACCGGCCGAGCAGCCCGACAACGTCGTGGCGGTGGACTTCGCCCGCGCCGGCGCCGGCGAGGACGACGACGCCGAGCCGAGCCGCGAGCCCGTCGTGGTCGAGGTCGTCGAGCACGTGAACCTCAACTCGTCGCGCTCCGACAAGGAGACGATCCACCTCGCGCTCGCCTTCGAGGACGGCGCGCCGGCCTACGAGCCCGGCGATTCGCTGGAGATCTATCCCGAGAACGACCCGCAGCTCGTGGACGAGATCCTGAACGCCGCCGGGCTCTCCGGCGACGAGGCCCTGCGCCGGGCGCTGCTCGCCGAGCGGGACATCACCACGCTGTCGGCCGCCACGATCGAGCGCTTCGTGAAGGCGACCGGCCACGCGGAGGCGCAGACGCTCATCGACAGCGGCGAGGCCAAGGCCTGGATCGAGGGCCGCCACCTGATCGACCTGCTGGAGACCTACCCGGCGAAGCTCACGGCCGATCACATCGGCACCATCACCCGGCCGTTGCCGCCGCGGGCCTACTCGATCGCCTCCTCGCGCAAGGAGGTGGGCGACGAGGTCCACCTCGCGATCGCGGCGGTGCGCTACGAGACCCACGGCCGCGCCCGCTCGGGCGTCGCCTCGGTCCACGTCGCCGACCGGATCCGCGACGGCGCCAAGCTGCGGGTGCGGCTGAAGCCGAACCGCCACTTCCGCCTGCCGCAGGATCCGGCCACCGACATCATCATGGTCGGCCCGGGCACCGGCGTCGCGCCGTTCCGCGCCTTCGTGCAGGAGCGCCGGGCCGTGGAGGCCCCGGGGCGGTCGTGGCTGTTCTTCGGCGACCGGCACTTCACCCACGACTTCCTGTACCAGCTCGAGTGGCAGGACGCCCTGGAGGACGGGTCGCTCACGAAGATCGACGTGGCCTTCTCGCGGGACCAGCCGGAGAAGGTCTACGTTCAGGACCGGATCACCCAGCACGCGCAGGAGTTGGTCTCCTGGCTGGACGGGGGCGCGCATCTCTACGTCTGCGGCGATGCCAAGGCCATGGCCAAGGACGTGCGCGCCGCCGTGGTGGGCGCGTACCAGAGCGCGAAGGGCCTCAGCGCCGCCGAAGCCGAGGCGCAGGTCGCGGCGCTGGAGCGCAGCCACCGCTACCAGCAGGACGTTTACTGACGGATCGGCCTTCCGAGGCCACAGGATCGAGATTGCAGCGGAGCAGGACGGGGCGCGGGTCCCCTCTCCCGGGCGGGAGAGGGACAGGGTGAGGGATCCAGGTCTTTCCGGAGAGGGCGCGTCCCTCACCCCGACCCTCTCCCGCCGGGGAGAGGGGAACCGTCGCGGATCCCGCCCCTTCCGTGAACCGGCGCGCGCTCCGCTCGACACCCACCCCTGACGCGGGGGCTGGGAGACGCGTTCAGACAGACGGATTCACCCCATGGACGACCACAGCCCCCGCGACGCCGCCGAGACCCCGGCCCCCGGCCCGACCACCGCCCCGGCCAAGCGCGTCTACGAGACCCCGCCGACGACGCGCCCGATCACGGATGCCGAGGCCGCGCGCGCGGAGAAGCTCGCGGCGAACGAGCACATCAAGATCGCCAGTGGCTACCTCCGCGGCACCCTGGCGGACGGCCTCCTCAAGCACGCCACCGGGGCGATCTCGGAGGATGACGGGCAGCTCGTGAAGTTCCACGGGATGTATCTGCAGGACGACCGCGACCTGCGCCCCGAGCGGACCAAGAAGAAGCTCGACAAGGCCTACAGCTTCATGATCCGCCTGCGCATCGCCGGCGGCGTCATCACCCCGAAGCAGTGGCTGATCCTCGACGACATCGCCCGGACCTACGCGGGCGGGGCGCTGCGCGCGACCACGCGCCAGACCTTCCAGTACCACGGCGTGATCAAGTCGAACCTGAAGCGCACGATGGCGGCCATCGACGGCGCGCTGCTCGACACGATCGCGGCCTGCGGCGACGTCAACCGCAACGTCATGGCGGCGACGAACCCCGCTCAGACCGGCGCCCACAAGGCCGCCTACCAGCTCGCCAAGGACATCTCCGACTCGCTGCTGCCCAAGACCAGCGCGTGGCGGGAGATCTGGCTCGACGGCGAGCGCGTGGTCGGCGGCGAGGAGGAGGCCGAGGTCGAGCCGGTCTACGGCCGGACCTACCTGCCGCGGAAGTTCAAGACCGTCGTGGCGGTGCCGCCCTCCAACGAGGTCGACATCTTCGCCCACGACCTCGGCTTCATCGCGATCCTCGACAAGAAGAACCAGGTCACCGGCTGGAACGTGACGGTGGGCGGCGGCATGGGCATGACCCACGGCGAGCCCGACACCTTCCCGCGCACCGCCGACGTGATGGGCTTCGTGAAGCCCGAGGACGCCCTGAAGGTCGCCGAGGCGGTGATGACCGTCCAGCGCGACTGGGGCAACCGCAAGAACCGCAAGAACGCCCGGCTCAAGTACACGATCGAGCGCTACGGCCTCGACGCCTTCCGGGCCGAGGTCGAGAAGCGCGCCGGCAAGAAGCTCGGCGCGCCCAAGCCCTTCACCTTCACGGGCAACGGCGACCGCTACGGCTGGGTCGAGGGCGACGACGGCCGCCACCACCTGACCCTCTACGTGCCCTCGGGCCGGATCAAGGACATCGCGGGCGGCGCGCAGTTCCTCTCGGGCCTGCGCCGCATCGCCGAGGTGCATCAGGGCGATTTCCGCCTCACCGGCAACCAGAACGTCATCATCGCCAACGTCCCGGCCGAGAAGCGCGCCGAGATCGACGCGCTGGTCGACGAGTACGGCCTGACCCGGGGCGCGAGCGCGCTGCGGCGCAGCTCGATCGCCTGCGTGGCCCTGCCGACCTGCGGCCTCGCGCTCGCCGAGAGCGAGCGCTACCTGCCGGACCTGATGACCGAGCTGGAGGAGAGCCTCGCGTCCCACGGGCTCGCCGAGGAGGAGATCACGATCCGCTCCACCGGCTGCCCGAACGGCTGCGCCCGGCCGTTCATCTCGGAGATCGGCCTCGTCGGCCGCGGCCCCGAGCGCTACCACCTCTACCTGGGCGCCGCCCACGACGGCTCGCGGCTCAGCAAGCTCTACCGGGAGGACGTGGCGGCCTCCGAGATCCGCGACACCCTCGACCCGCTCTTCGCCGACTACGCGCAGGGCCGGCAGCCGGGCGAGCATTTCGGCGACTACCTGATCCGCGCCGGCCACGTGGCGCGGACCACCAACGGCCCGGACTTCCACGAGCGGACCGGCGCCCTCAAGCCGGCCACGCTCGGCTGACGAAAGGCCGCGCGCGTCCGGGACGGCGCTTCCGGACGCGCCGGGACCGCGAGGCCGCGGCGGCAGGGCAGGGGAATGCGGGTCGCGGCCCTGCCCTGACCGGAGCCGCGCGCCGATCCCGGGCGGCCGGGCCGCGGCGCGAGGGATCCGAGCCCCGGAAGAGCTCCCCGCCCACGCGTGGATCCGAACGGCCGTTCCGAGAAAACCGGAACCGCCGCCGGAGACCCGGCCGCGCTCGCGCCGGCACGCCCGGTAGATTCCCGCCCTCGCATATCCCCGCCCCAGCGGTGCGCTGCCGTCGCAACCCATCGCCCCCGATGAGAATGAACGTTCATTGACATGAGAATGAACGTTCATTATAAGGGTGAGGCAAACAGGAGCGCGCGATGGCTCTCACCCTCGAAGGCCGCTGGTCCGATCTCGATGCCGAGCGTTTCGGCGCCCGCGGCCCGGGCGCCCTCGCCCTCGTCCGCGCCGTCTGCACCCCCGCCAACCTGACCTTCGGCGCCGTCCTGGCCCTCGCCTGGCTGGCCCTGATCAACTGGACGGGCGCCGGCCCGGACGGCTGGCAGGCCCGGATCTGCGCGGACCTGCATCAGGGACCGCAATCCTGCGCGGTCGCCAGCCTGGGCAAGGACCAGAGCCGCGTCGCCCCGGTCGCCGTCACGGCGCAGCCGGGATCGTGACCGTCGCGGCGGACAGGAGGGCGGAGGCCCGCGGCGACCCGTCCGCCCGGCGCGCGCACATCCTCGACGCCGCCGAGGCCTGTTTCGCGCGCAACGGCTTCCATCGCACCACCATGCAGGACCTCGCCCGCGAGGCCGCGATGAGTCCGGGCAACTTCTACCGCTACTTCGAATCCAAGGAGGCCCTGGTCCTCGGGCTGGTGGAGCGCGAGCGCGAGCGCGGCACGCTCCTGGTCGCCGAGATGGAGGGCAGCGGCGACCCGCGCGGGACGTTGCTGGGCATCATCGCCCGCTACTTCGCGTCGATCACCCGCGAGGCCGCGACCCTGCGGGTGGAGATCTGGTCGGAATCGACCCGCAACCCGGACATCGCCGCCATGACGGCGCGGACCGAGGCGGAGAGCCGCGACTGGTTCGTGGCGACCCTGGCGGCGCTCGCCACCGCGCCGGGATGCGATCCGGCCGGGCTCTACGCCCTGCTCGCGCCGCTGATGAAGGGGATCGTCGTCGGCCGGGCCGCGCTGCCCGACTACGACGTCGCCGCGGCGATCGCCCAGCTCCACGTGCTCCTCGACGCCGGGCTCGACGGTCGCCTGTCGGCCCCGGCGCACGCGGGCCGACACGCCGGCCGCTGATCCCGGCACCGCTGCTGCCGCGCCCTCGGGAAGCACCGGCGGCGCGCCGGTCGAACCGCCATCGACGATCGCGCGCCGGACACGGCGCGCGGTACGCCGGCCGGTCCGCGTTTCCCCCCTCGCGCGGGCCGGCCGGCCGTTCTCCCGGGCGATCCCGCGCGGTCCCCTGACAGACGCGACGGCGTGAGTCGGCCCGCGGCCCGGGATTCAGCCGGTTGCGAAGGCCACGCATTACACACTCTGTAGTTGGCATCTTTGAATGATTTCAAAGCATTGCCCCTCAAAGCGTGCCTTCCGCGCCACATCCGGGCCGAGGATGCGCGCGTCACCCGCGGCTTTCGGGATCGGCGTTGAGAAAGGACGGCGTTTGCACTCTAGAAACACCGCACCGCGTCGATACGCCGCTCTTGAGAACGATTTTAAATCATGCACGCCGCCCGGATCGACGCAGTCGATCGCATCAAATACTGCCGGTCGCGCCTGAATATCTGCAGCACCGGACTCGCGACGTCGCTCCTCCTGCTCGCGCCGACGGAGATCCGCGCGCAATCCGACCCGGCCGCCGACGAGGTCGTGCTCTCCGAACTCAGCGTTGCGGGCACGGGCCCGGCCAGCGAGCGGGCCGACGGTCCCGTCGTGGGCTACCGGGCGACGCGCTCGGCGACCGCCACGCGCACCGACACGCCGGTGCGCGACTCGCCGCAATCGATCAACGTCGTGTCCCGCTCGGTGATCACCGACCAGCAGGACCTGCGGCTCACCGATGCCGTGACCAACGTCAGCAACGTGGTTCTCGGCAGCACGGTGCAGGGACGGTCGCAGAACTACCTGATCCGCGGCTTCTCCACGCAGGTCTTCGCCGTCGACGGCGTGCTGGTCGATCCGGCCATCAACTTCTACCCGGTCACGCGTGACCTCGTGGACGCCGAGCGCGTCGAGGTGATCAAGGGCCCGGCCTCGGTGCTGTTCGGCCGGGGCGATCCCGGCGGCGTCATCAACATCGTGACCCGCCGGCCCACCTTCGAGCCCACGGCCGACGCGAGCGTGCAGGGCGGCAGCTTCGGCTTCCGGCGCTTCCAGGGCTCCGTGTCGAGCGCGCTGCCCGCCGTCGAGGGCCTCGCCGCGCGTCTCAGCTTCGCCGCCCAGGAGGATCCGACCTTCCGCAATTACGGCGGCGACACGAACCGGCGCGTCTTCGTGGCGCCGGCCTTCAGCTGGACGCCGAGCGCCGACACCCGGGTCTACGTGAACTCGGAATTCACCAACCAGCACACCCAGTACGACGAGGGGCTGGTGGCCTTCCGCGGCCGCGTCCCGCTCGACAACATCGGCCGGTTCTACGGTGAGCCGTCCTCGCGCTACTTCGGCGCGTTCAACACGATCACCATGCGGGCCGAGCACGACGTCAACGAGAACCTGACGCTCCGGCAGGTCATCGCCGGGCAATGGGGCACGTTCGACGTGTTCGCCGCCCGTGCCCTATCGGTCAACAATGCCGGCACGCTGCTGAGCCGGCGCGAAGCCACGGTCAACTCGCGCTTCGCCGCGGTCGACAGCCAGACCGAGGCCGTGATGAAGTTCGACACCTTCGGCTTCGCCCATACGGCGCTCCTCGGGTTCGAGTACTCGAACGGCTTCCGCCACGCCTTCTCCCAGCAGGGCAACCTCGCCCCGGTCAGCTTCCTCAACCCGATGTTCGGCGCGGCCTTCCAGCCGCTCCAGTTCCAGGCCGACCTGAAGCAGAAGCTGGAGGTGTTCGGGCTCTACGTCCAGGACCAGATCGTGCTGGCGCCGGGCCTGCAGCTCGTCGTCGGGGCCCGGTTCGATCTCGGCAGCCAGTACTATTTCAACCGGCAGCCGGCCTCGCGGACCCAGCCGCCCGAGCAGACCCTGTTCGGCGCCTCGCCGCGGGTCGGGCTGATCTACCGGCCGTTCGAGCCGCTGACCTTCTACGCGAGCTACGCCACGTCGTTCCTGCCGCAGACCGCCAGCGTGCTGAACGTGGCGAGCCCCCCGCCCAGCACGGGCGAGCAGGTCGAGGCCGGCACCCGGGTCGATCTCACGCCCGGCCTGACCCTGAGCGCGGCCGCCTTCCAGATCGTCCGGGACAACGTCGCGGCCACCGACCCGCGCAATCCCACCTTCTCGGTCATCACCGGCCAGCAGCGGTCGCGGGGTGTCGAGGCCGATCTGGCCGGCGAGATCCTGCCCGGCTGGAGCATCATCGGCAGTGTCGGCCTGATCGACGCGCGGATCACCAAGGACACGACCTTCGCGGTCGGCAACCGGCTCACCGGCGTGCCGGTGTTCAGCGGCAGCCTGTGGACGACCTACGCGTTCCAGGACGGCCCGCTGCGCGGGCTCGGGCTCGGCTTCGGCGTCACCCATGTCGGCCGACGCTACGGCGACCTCGACAACAGCTTCACCGTGGGCGCCTACAACCGGCTCGACGCGCTCGTGTACTACGATTTCGACGCCCACTGGCGCCTGTCGGTGAACATGCGCAACCTGACGAACGCGCGCTACATCGAGGCGCCGACCAACGCGACCAACAACACCCCCGGGGCGCCGTTCACGGTGCTGGCGACGATCACCGCCCGGCTCTGACGGGCGGGCCGCATCGCCCGAGCGGCCGGGCCCGTCGGGACGCGGATCGCCGCCCCGCCGTCCGCGCGACGGGGTGGGTGTCATCGAACGCTGGCGCCGCCGGAGGCCCGCCGTCAGGGGCTCGCCGTGCGGACCGCGCCCGCCGGCGCCCCGGCCGCGACGGTCCTGCGGCAGGCGCCGGCGCGGCGGCGCAGGACGTAGAGCGTCAGGCCGGTCGCCGCGAAGCCCGGCATGGCCAGCGCCGCGAGGCAGAAAAGCAGCGCGACGAGGTCGCCGAAGAAGCGGCCGCGATGCACCTCCAGGACGTTGTCCAGGAGGCGCCGGCCCAGCGGCGCGTCGGCGGCCCGCTCGGAGGCCAGCAGCGCGCCCGTGGCGGGGTCGTAGCGGATCTCGTTGCGGGCGCTCGGCGCGTCGACGCCCTTCGGCAGCCAGCGGATGCGGATCGCCTTCGTGTCGGCGCCCGGCAGGGTCAGGACCGCCGTCCCGGCCTCCGCGCCGGTCCGCGCCCGGAAATCCGCCCAGGCGCGGTCGACGGCCGCGCCGTCGGCAATGGGATCGGCCGGTTTTCCGGCGGCACTGCGGCCGGCCGGCTTCGCGGCGTCGGGGGCGCCCACGAGCAGCCGCGTCGCGCCGTCCTTGAACCACGGGTAGGACCACGTCAGGCCGCTCAGCGCGATGACCAGGTAGACCGGCAGGAGCCAGGTCCCGACCACGGCGTGCAGCGACCACCAGCGCGGCCGGCCGGGCCGCGACAGGGCCGGCTTCAGCCAGATCCGCCAGCGGTGGATCCGGGGCCAGCGCAGGTAGAGGCCGGTCGCCAGGAAGGCCAGCAGCGCCAGGGTGCAGGCGCCCGTGACCGTGCGGCCCCAGCCCTTGGACCCGCCGGGCAGCAGCAGCCAGCGGTGCAGGTCCCGCACCGTCGTGAAGGCGCCCTCCAGCCGCACCGGGCCGAGCAGCGCGCCGTCGTAGGGGTCGGCGTAGGCGGCGGGCGGCCGCGCGCGGGTCTCGGGGTCGCGGGCGAAGCGGACGTGGACGCTCGCGCGCGGGTCGTCCGACAGGGTCAGCACGTTGGCGACGCGGCCGCCCGCCTGCGCGTCGATCCGCGCCGCCAGCGCCGCGGGGGGCAGCGCCGTCCGCCCGCCGGGCGCGACCTCGAGCCGGTCGCGGTTGGCGAAGGCGGTGACCGCCTCCTCGTAGCTCATCAGCGCCCCGGTCAGGCCCATCAGGGCGAGGACGAGGCCGGCGGTGAGGCCGAGCGCCCAGTGCAGGCGGAAGAGCAGGGTCCGGAGGGAGGGAATCGGCAGCGTCATGGCGGTGCCGGCTGCCTAGCAGAGTCCGGCCACGCTGACGACGCGGCGGGACGCAACGCCGTCCCGCCGGTGAGTCTCAGGTGATCGGCGCGGGGTTGAACAGGGTCAGGTCGTTGAACAGCCCCCACCGGTCCGACCAGGGGCGCTTGCGCCCGCTCGCCACGTCGAGGATCAGGTGGAACAGCTCCCAGCCGACCTCCTCGATCGTCGCCGCGCCTGTGGCGATGCGGCCGGCATCGAGGTCGATCAGGTCGGACCAGCGCTCGGCCAGCTCCGTGCGGGTGGCGACCTTGATCACCGGCGCCTGACTGAGGCCGTAGGGCGTGCCGCGGCCGGTGGAGAAGACCTGCAGGGTGATGCCCGAGGCGAGCTGCAGCGTGCCGCAGACGAAGTCGCTCGCCGGCGTCGCGGCGAAGATCAGGCCCTTCTCGCGGACGCGCTCGCCGGGCGCCAGGACCCCGGAGATCGCGCTCGTGCCCGACTTGGCGACCGAGCCCAGCGCCTTCTCGACGATGTTGTTGAGCCCGCCCTTCTTGTTGCCCGGCGACGGGTTGGCCCGGCGGTCGGCCTCGCCCTTGGCGAGGTAGGCGTCGTACCACGCCATCTCGCGGACCAGCGCCGCGGCGACCTCCGGGCTCTTCGCCCGCGGGGTGAGGAGGTGGATCGCGTCGCGCACCTCGGTCACCTCGGAGAACATCACGGTGGCGCCGCAGCGGACCAGCAGGTCGGCCGCGAAGCCGAGCGCCGGGTTGGCGGTGACGCCCGAGAAGGCGTCGCTGCCGCCGCACTGCAGGCCGACCACCAGCTCGGAGGCCGGGCAGGCCTCGCGCGTCCGGCGGTTCAGCACCTCCAGGCGGGCCTCCGCCATGGTCAGGATGCTGTCGATCATGGCCGAGAAGCCGTGGTGGCGCTCGTCCTGCAGCCGCACCACCCCGTCGCCGGCCGCGCCGCTGTCGGGCAGGAGCCGCTCCGAGACGAGCTTCTCGCAGCCGAGGCCGACGACCATGACCTCGCCGCCGAAATTCGGGTTCTGCGCGAGGCTCTGGAGGGTCCGGATCGGCACCACCGCCTCGGGGGCGTTGATGGCGACGCCGCAGCCGTAGGCGTGGGTCAGGCCGACCACGTCGTCGACGTTGGGGAAGCGCGGCAGCAGCTCCTGCTTGATCCGCCGGATCGCCACGTCGAGCGTGCCGGCGACGCACTGCACGCTGATCGAGATCGCCAGGATGTTCTTGGTACCCACCGACCCGTCCGGGTTGCGGTAGCCCTCGAAGGTGTAGCCCTCGAGCGGGGGCAGGGGGGCCGGCACGCGGGTGGCCATCTCCAGGGCGTCGAGGGCGGGGGCGACCGGCGTCGCGACGCGGGATTCCTCCACCCAGGCGCCCCGCGGGATCGGTTGCGTCGCGATGCCCACCACCTCGCCGTAGCGGCGGACCGCGCCGCCCTCCGGGATGTCGGTGAGCGCCACCTTGTGGCCCTGCGGCACGAACTCGACGAGTTCCAGCCCGTCCGGGAACACCGTGCCGGCCGGCAGCCCGAAGGCGTTGACCACGATCGCGACGTTGTCGCTGTCGCTCAGGCGGATCGTGCGCGGCACGTCGCCGGCGGCCCCTGCGGCCCCTCCGGCCCCCGCGCCGGCCGGGTGCGGGCGGGTCGGGGCTTCGATCTCGGCCTGCATCGGATGCTCCTTCCGTCTCGCGCCCGTCCGGGCTCCTGTCGGGATCAGGCGGCGTCGCCGACCGCGTGGTTCGCCAGGGCCTCCAGGGCCTTCACCATGGCGGAGTGGTCCCAGGCCGCGCCGCCCTGGGCCACGCAGGCCGAGAACAGCTGCTGCGCCAGCGCCGTGGCGGGCAGGCTGAGGCCGAGCGTCCGGGCGTTGTCCAGGGCGAGGTTCAGGTCCTTCTGGTGCAGGCCGATGCGGAAGCCGGGATCGAAGGTCCGCTCGATCATCCGCGCGCCGTGCAGCTCCAGGATCCGCGAGGTGGCCAGCCCGCCGGTGATCGCCTGCCGCACCTTGGCGGGGTCGGCGCCGGCCTTCGAGGCGAAGAGCAGCCCCTCGGCCACCGCCTCGATGGTCAGGGCGACGATGATCTGGTTGGCGACCTTGGCCACCTGTCCGGACCCGACCGGGCCGACATGCGTGACCGTCTTGCCCATCGCGGCGAACAGGGGCTCGGCGCGCGCGAAGGTCCCGGCCTCGCCGCCGACCATGATCGAGAGCGCGGCGTTCTTGGCCCCGACCTCGCCGCCCGAGACCGGCGCGTCGAGATAGGCGCCGCCCCGCTCGACGATCCGGGCGGCGAAATCCTTGGTGGCGAGCGGCGCGATCGAGCTCATGTCGATCACGGTCTTGCCGGGCGACAGCCCCTCGGCGACGCCGCCCGCGCCGAACAGGACCTGCTCCACGTCCGGGGTGTCGGGCAGCATCAGGATGATCGTGTCGGCGCGCTCGGCGACCTCGGCGGCGGTGTCGCAGGCGGTGCCGCCCGCCGCGAGCAGGGCCTCGGGCACGCTGCGCCGGGTCTTGAGGAACAGGCTGTGGCCCGCCGCGATCAGGTGTCCGGCCATGGGCGTGCCCATGATGCCGAGGCCGATGAATCCGATGTTCATGGATACGATCCCGGTTGCGGAACTCAGGCGCGGAAGCGGGCGGCGAGCGCCTCGGAGCTGCGGGCGAGGAGCCCCATGTCGGAGCCCACCGCGGTGAAGCGGGTGCCGGCCGCGATGTAGCGGCGGGCCAGCTCCTCGCTCGGCGTGAGGATGCCGGCCTGCTTGCCGGCCCGGACGACCCGGGCGACCGCCGCCTCGATGGTGGCGACCACCTCCGGGTGGCCCTGCTGGCCGACATAGCCGAGGCTGGTGGAGAGGTCGCCGGGCCCGATGAACACGCCGTCCACGCCCTCCACGGCGGCGATCGCGTCCAGATTGTCGAGGGCGCGGCGGGACTCGACCTGCACCGCCACGAAGATCTCGGCCTCGCAGCGGGTGTGGTAGTCCTTGATCCGGCCGAACCGGGCGGCGCGGGGCGCCTGCGAGAAGCCGCGGATGCCGCGGGGCGCGTAGCGCGTCGCCGCGACCACCCGGGCGGCCTGCGCGGCGTCGTCGATGTTGGGGATCATCAGCGACTGGGCGCCGGCGTCGAGGATCCGCTTGATGGTGATCGGGTCGTCGCTCGGCACCCGCACCATCGGGTGCGTGTCGCCCTCCATCATCGCCTGGAGCTGGGCGTAGATGTCCCGGAGGTCGTTGGCCGAGTGCTCCATGTCGAGGAGCAGCCAGTCGAACCCGGCCCCGGCGACCACCTCGGTGGAGATGGGACTGGCGAGGCTGCACCACAGGCCGATCTGCTGGCGCCCCTCGGCGAGGGCCGCCTTGAAGCGGTTGGTGAGGCTGTCCATCACGATCCTCCCTGGGGGCGTCGCGGCGTCTGCGCGCCGTCCGCCCCATCACGCGCAGCCTTCCGCCGCGAGGTCAAAGCCAAACACTGGATCGATCGATGCGGATCGCGCATCGATCGACCGTGCGGGCTCACGCGGGCGGCATCTCGGCCACGATCGAGACCAGCTGGGCGATGAGGGGGTCGTCCGCGTCGCGCCGCCACGCGAGGAGCAGTTCCACCGGGCGCGGCGCCGGCAGGACGAGGGGGCGGAACACCACGCCCTCGAAGCGCAGGCGCTCGGCGGCGGCCGGCACCAGGGCGATGCCGAGCGCCGCCCGGACGAGGGCCAGGATCGAGTGGATCTGCGTGAGCTGCTGGACCGTCGGGGGCCGGATCTCGGCCTCGGCGAGCAGGCCCAGGACGAGGTCGTGGAAGTAGCGCGCCTCGTTGGGCGCGTAGCCGATGAGCGGCTCGCGCCCGAGATCGGCGGGGGTGAGCCCGTCGCGCAGGGCCAGGGGGTTCCCGGCCGGCAGGGCCACCACCAGGGGCTCGGCCAGCGCCCGGACGGCGATCAGGTCCGGGTGCGTCACGGGCGGGCGCACCAGCGCGGCGTCGATCCGGCCGGCGAGCAGCTCCTCGATCTGGTCCTTGCTGACCATCTCGCGCAGCGCGAGCGTCACGTCCGGCAGCGCCCGCCGGAACGCGGTGACGAGGCGCGGCAGGAAGTCGTAGGCCGAGGCCGCCGTGAAGCCGAACTTGAGGACGCCCGCGCGCCCCGCCGCGACCTGCCGGGTGACGTGCGTCGCGGTCTCGGCGAGCCGCAGGATGCGCTGCGCCTCGGGCAGGAAGCTGCGACCGGCGGCGGTCAGCCGGACCGTGCGGCTGGTGCGCTCCAGGAGCTGCACGTCGAGGACGCGCTCCAGGACCTGGATCTGCCGCGACAGCGGCGGCTGCGTCATGTTCAGCCGGGCGGCCGCACGCCCGAAATGCAGCTCCTCCGCCACGGCGGCGAAGCACCGGAGCTGGCTGAAGTCGAACATGAAGGCTCCCTCTCCCGGACCGCGGCGCAGTCGGGCGGGAGCATAAGGCCTTCGCGGCGGCCACGTTGAGATCGCCGCCCTCATCCAATTAGGTAAGGCGGCGGCCTCCGGGCCCGACCGGCCTACGGGGTCACCTCGTGCCCGGCATAGTCGATCCGGCCGTCCGGCCCCTTGGTCCACTCGTAGATGACGTAGTCGGGGCGGGTGAGATCGCCCTTCCCGTCGTAGGCGATCGGGCCGACCACCGTGTCCACCGGCTTGCCCCGGTGCAGCCAGTCGGCGAGCGTCTTCCCGTCGCTGGAGCCGGTCTCGGCCATCGCCTTGGCCAGGACCTGCACGGCCGCGTAGGCGTAGAGCGTGTAGGCCTCGGGATCGATGCCCCGGGCGTTGAACGCCGCCACCACGCCCCTGGCGTTCGGGTTCTTGCGGGCGTCCGGCGCGAAGGTCATCAGGGTCCCGGCCGCGCCCGGGCCGGCGATCTGGACGAATTCCTTGTCGGGGATGGCGTCGCCGCTCATCATGCGGGCGGCGAGGCCCTGATCGCGCATCTGCCGGATGATCAGCCCGGCCTCGGTGTGCACGCCGCCGAAATAGACGACGTCGACGTTGGCGGACTTCATCTTGGAGACGAGCGCCGAGTAGTCCTTCTCGCCCGGGTTGATGCCCTCGAACAGCACCTCCTTGCCGCCCTTGGCCCTGAACGCCTTCAGCGTCTCGTCGGCCAGCCCCTTGCCGTAGGGCGTCTTGTCGTGGACGAAGGCGATCTTCCTGCCCGGGAAGTGCGCGGCCAGGTAGCTGCCCGCCACCGCGCCCTGCTGGTCGTCGCGGCTGCAGGTGCGGAACGTGTTCCACATGCCGCGCTCGGTGAACTTCACGCTCGTGGAGGCCGGCGTGACCTGGATGATGCCGGCGTCGAGATAGACGTCGGAGGCCGGGATCGTGACGCCGGAATTGTAGTCGCCGACGACCATCTTCACGCCGTCGCTGGCGAACTTGTTGGCCACCGAGACGCCCTGCTTCGGGTCGGAGGCGTCGTCGCCGACCGTGACGGTCAGCGTCCTGCCCTTCAGCGTGCCGGCCCTGTTGATGTCCTCGACCGCCTGGCTCACGCCGTTCCGGATCTGGGCGCCGAAAGCCGCGTTCGGCCCGGTCATGGGCGCGGCGACGCCGATCTTCACCGGCGCGCCGCCCTCCTGACCTTGCGCCGCGGTCATGAACAGCAGCCCGGCCAGGCCGGCCATCAATAGTCGCGTCATCTTTCCCCCAAGATGTGGCCGGACAGATCGCCGACGAACGCTGAATTCGGATAGATCAACGCGGATCCCCGCGCGTCGAGTCGCAGATCACCCGGCGCGATCCTGTCGCTCACCTTCACCGGGGTCAAGGTTTGGGGGTGGGCCGAGACGGTCACCGGCGCGGGCGCGCGATCGGCCGGCGGGCGCTCACGGAGCCGTGCGGCGGCCCGAAGGCCCGACGGGTCGGGATGGCGCCGATGATGCATCGGGCCGGCGCATCCGCAGCGAACCGCCGTGACCGATGACCGCCTCCCGTCCCCGCCGCACCCCCAGCCCCGGCCGACCGGGCCCGCGTCCGGGACGCGGCTGATGGGGCCGCGCGCGGACGAGGATCGGGACGGGGATCGGGACAGGGATCGGGGCGAGGGTCGAGACGCGTCGGTGGACTGGGCCGAGCGCCGCCGGATCGCCGAGCAGGGACGGGGCGACCGGGCGTGGTCGCTCTGGGGCCCCTACCTCAGCGAGCGGCAATGGGGGACCGTGCGGGAGGATTACAGCCCCTGCGGCAACGCCTGGGCCGCCCTGACGCACGAGGACGCCCGCTCGCGCGCCTATCGCTGGGGCGAGGACGGGCTGGCCGGGATCTGCGACGAGCGCGGCAACCTGTGCCTGGCCCTCGCCCTCTGGAACGGGCGCGACCGCATCCTCAAGGAGCGGCTGTTCGGCCTGACCAACCAGGAGGGCAACCACGGCGAGGACGTGAAGGAGGTCTACCACTACCTCGACGCGGTCCCGAGCCACGCCTACCTGAAGATGCTGTACCGCTACCCGCAGGCGGCCTTCCCCTACGCGGAGCTCGTCGACGAGAACGGGCGGCGCGGGCGGGAGCAGCCCGAGTACGAGATCGAGGAGACGGGCGTCTTCGACGGGGACCGGTTCTTCGACGTCACCGTGGAGTACGCCAAGGCCGACGCCGACGACGTCCACGCGGTGATCACCGCGCTGAACCGGGGGCCCGAGCCCGCCGACCTCCACCTCGTCCCGCAGCTCTGGTTCCGCAACACGTGGTCGTGGGAGGCCGGGCAGGCGCGCCCGCGGATCGCCCGCGCGCCCGACGGGGGCGCCGTCTGCACCCACGAGCGGCTCGGGCCGTACCGGCTCGCCTTCGACGGTACGCCGGACCTGCTGTTCTGCGAGAACGACACCAACCTGCGGCTGCACGGCGGGCAGCCGGACGCCGCGGGGCCGTTCAAGGACGGTCTCCACGCGGCGATCGTCGACGGCGATCCCGCTTCGGTGCGCCGGGACGCGGGCACCAAGCTCGGCCTGCACTACGCGCTGCGGCTGGCGCCCGGGGAGACCGCCCGGATCCGCCTGCGGCTGTCGGCGGGCCTGCGCGCCCGGGCCGTCGACGACGGGTCCCTGGTCCGCCGCCGGGTGGCCGAGGCGGACGCGTTCTACGAGGAATTGCAGGACGGCATCGCGAGCGCGGATTCCCGCGCGATCTTCCGCCAGGCCGCCGCCGGCCTGATCTGGTCGAAGCAGCTCTACAGCTACGACGTGCGGCGCTGGCTGGAGGGCGACCCGCTCCAGCCGCCGCCGCCCCGGGGGCGCGCGGGCGGCCGCAACGGCCAGTGGCGCCACTTCGCGGCGGCCGACGTGCTGTCGATGCCCGACACCTGGGAATATCCCTGGTTCGCCGCCTGGGACCTCGCCTTCCACTGCCTGCCGCTCGCCCTGCTGGACCCGGACTTCGCCAAGAAGCAGCTCCTGCTGCTCACCCGCGAATGGTACATGCACCCGAACGGCCAGCTCCCGGCCTACGAGTGGGAGTTCGGCGACGCCAACCCGCCGGTCCACGCCTGGGCCACCTACCGGGTGTTCGAGATCGACCGGGACCGGCGGGGCGGGCGCGGCGACCTCGCCTTCCTGGAAGGCGTGTTCCACAAGCTCCTGATCAACTTCTCCTGGTGGGTGAACCGCAAGGACGCGCAGGGCCGCAACGTGTTCCAGGGGGGCTTCCTGGGGCTCGACAATGTCGGCGTGTTCGACCGCTCGCGCCCGCCCCCGGGCTTCGGGGTGGTGCACCAGGCCGACGGCACCGCCTGGATGGCGATGTACGCGCTCACCATGATGCGCATCGCCCTGGAGCTCGCCCTCCACAACGACGTCTACGAGAGCACCGCCTCCAAGTTCTTCGAGCACTTCCTGCTGATCGCCGAGGCCATGACCGACATGGGCGGGTCGGGCGGAGACGGGCAGGGCTACGGCCTGTGGGACGAGATCGACGAATTCTACTACGACGAGGTCGACATCCCCGGCGGCGGGATGCTGCCGCTGCGGGTCCGCTCGATGGTCGGGCTGGTCCCGCTCTTCGCCGTCGAGGTGATCGAGCCCTCCGTGCTCCACCGGCTGCCGGACTTCGCCCGGCGCCTGAACTGGGTGCTGGAGAACCGGCCCCACCTCGCCCGCCTGGTCTCCCGCTGGACCGAGGGGGGCGTGAAGGACCGCAAGCTGCTGTCGCTGCTGCGCGGCCACCGGATGAAGGCGCTGCTGCGCCGCATGCTCGACGAGGCCGAGTTCCTCTCGCCCTACGGCGTGCGCTCCCTGTCGAAGGTGCACCGCGACGCGCCCTACGTGCTCAACGAGCTCGGCGCCTCCTTCACGGTCCGGTACGACCCGGCCGATTCCACCTCGAACATGTTCGGCGGCAACTCGAACTGGCGCGGCCCGGTCTGGATGCCGATGAACTTCCTCATCGTCGAGGCGCTGCGGCGCTTCCACACCTATTACGGCGACGACTTCCTAGTGGAGTACCCGACGGGCTCGGGCGCGATGCTGACGCTCAGCGCCATCGCGGACGCCCTCGAGGACCGCCTGATCGCGCTGTTCGCCAAGGACGGGACCGGGCGCCGGCCGGCCTTCGGGACCCGGCCGCCGATCGCCCCGGCGCCGGGTGCCGAGGAGGCGCTGCTGTTCCACGAGTTCTTCGACGGGGATACGGGGCGGGGCCTCGGCGCCGCGCACCAGACCGGCTGGACGGCCCTGATCATCAACCTGCTGCGTGACCGGGCACGCCCGCGATAGGCGCGCCCGGCTGGGAGCCGGCCGATCCGGTCAGCAGCTCAGCCGCCGGCCTTCGCGACGCCCGAACACTTTGTAGTGGGCGGCGCCCGATTCCATCTGGCCGTTGGCCACGGCGCGGCGGACATCCGGATTGCAGCGCAGGTACTCGCGCTCGTCGAACCCGTAATTGGCGCGGCCGCGGTAATCGTCCCGGTCGCGGTAGCCGCGGTCCCGGTAATCGTAGTCGCCGCGGTCGCGGTAGCCCCGGCCGCCGTAATCGTCGTAGTCGGGGCGCGGCTGCGCGGAGACCGGGCCGACCACGCCCAGAATGCCGAGGCTCACCGCGGCCGCTGCCAGAATCGCCTTCATCGTACCAATCCTCCCTTGTCGGTGGCCAGAAACGCGTCGGGGCGCGGATGGTTCGATCGCCTCGGACGTGGCACCCCCGGCCAGCCCGAGCCCAGCCCCCGCGATGCGGGAAGCCCGCCTCGCGGCTCTGCCCCGGCCCGCGCCGGGGCGGACGCAGCCCCGGCGCGGATGCGCGTCACATGCGGCGCATCATCTCGCGACGCATCTCGCGGTGGCGCATCTCGCGGCGCATCTCCCGATGCATCATGTGGCGCTCCATCCGGTGGCGCATCATCCGGCGCTCCATGCGACGGCGCATCATGTGGCGCTCGACGGGATCCATCTGGACCGTCGAGACCATGCCGGCGGGCGCCGACACGCCCGTGCCGGGGCCGATCGGCGCGGCGGAGGCCGGGATCGCGACGGCGGAACCGAGGGCCGCCAGCAGGGCGGCGGCAATGATCGTTGAACGCACGTGAGGTTTCCTCTCTCGCCGCCCGGGAAGACGGGCGGGCGTTTCCAGGGGACTCGCGGCCGGATCCGCCCGCAATCCCGCCCAGGAAGGCTCGGGCCGCCCGGATGGTTCCCCGGACCGGGCCGCCCCGCCAGGAACGCGCCGGAGCGGTATCGCGACGGGCATCGCGTCGGGCCGGCGGCCGGGCCCCGTGGCCGCCCTGGGTTGGACCGGGCAGGGCGCAGGTGATGCACGAACGCATCACCCGGCCGCAAAAGCGAACGGAACCAAGCCGCGGCACGACCGAAGATCAGAGCAACATCTCCGCCCACAATGACTCGAATACATCATCAAAATACTCATTCTATAAAATCCGTGAGATCTATAAAATATCATCCTCGTCTCAACGATTGCAGAACCAGTCAAATTTGAGGAAACATCTCGAAAATCCACGCTTCAGAATCGAGACATCATGACCTAATCATGAGAACGCATCATGCGAACCGCGCGAGATCAGCAGAAGCTCCGCTTCGGCATCCGAAGCCTTACCGGCGAAGAGACCTTGACGCTCATGCCTTCGACGACGCGCGGCGGGGGACACTACATGTACCGCATCTCGAGTTCCGGACTTCTCCTGTGCCTGCTGTCGCAGACCGCGATGGCGGCGGACCTCCCGCGGCGGGCCCTTCCGCCGGCGGCGACGGCCGTGCCGATCTTCTCCTGGACCGGAGCGCATGCCGGCCTGTTCGCCGGTTACGGGACCCTCGATCGGGCCACGCAGTTCGTCTGCACAGGTCCGGACGGGCAGCCCGGAGCCCGGAACTGCCCGGTCATTCCATCGAAGCGGGCCTCGGACGGGAGCTTCGTCGGCGGCGCCGAGGTCGGCTACGATTGGCAGGTGAATTCCGGCTTCGTCGCCGGCGCCGCCGCGGATTACCAATTCACCCGGCTGTGGGGCTACGATCGCCGCGAGGGCGCCTTTCCGGCCGCGGGCGGCGGCTTCTATCGCCGCAGCGTCGCCCATTCCGGCCAGAGGCTGGACGAACTCGCTACCCTGCGCGGCAGGATCGGCTTCGCCGTCGATCGCACCCTCGTCTACGCCACGGGCGGCCTCGCCGCGGGCACGGTCCGGACCGACAACAACCTGTCGTTGGCCGGTTTCCCGCTGTTCGACGGGCGCCAGGGCGCGGTGCGCCTGGGCTACGTGGCCGGCGCCGGCATCGAGCACGCCTTCAGCGAGCACCTCTCCGCCAAGGTCGAGGGTCTCTACTACGATCTCGGCTCCCGGGCGGTCCTCCCGGCTCCGTCGTACCCCGTGCTGACCGGCTACCACGCCGGCGCGCGGGTCGCGACGGACGGCTTCCTGGCCCGCGTCGGCCTCAACTACCGGTTCGGAGCCGGGCTTCCCACCCTGGCCCCGATCGCGTCGGCAGGCCCGGCCACCTGGGATTTCGAGGGCGGCCTGCGCTACGTCTTCAGCGCCGGGACACCGCGCGAGAAGCTCGGCGACCCCGACGCGCCCGGCCAGCTCAATTCGCGCCTGACCTACAACAACACCCAGGCGCATGCCGGCGAGAGCTTCGCACGGCTCGAGCACAACCCCACCGGCCTGTTCGCCAAGGGCTTCCTCGGCTCGGGCGGCGTCACCGGCGGCCGCCTCGCCGACGAGGACTTCCCGCCCGCCCTGCGCCGCTATTCGAAGACGCTGTCGCCGATCAAGGACGGCGACATCGGCTACGGCGTGATCGATCTCGGCTACGACGTGCTGCGCCGGGACGGGTACAAGCTCGGCGGCTTCCTCGGCTACCAGTTCGCGTCCGAACTGTATAACGGCTACGGCTGCCGTCAGGTGGCGGGCGGGACTCCCTGCGCCAGACCCTACCCGACCAGCATGAAGACGCTGGGCGAGAGCATGCAGTGGAACGCGCTGCGCGTCGGCGTGATCGGCGAAGCGCGGTTCGACCGGGTCCGGCTGAGCCTGGAAGGCGCCTACCTGCCGGTCGTGAGCCTGAGCGGCGTCGACCGGCACTGGCTGCGGCCCGACATCAATCCGGGGCCGGAAGGCGGCCGCGGCGACGGCTACTTCCTGGAGGGGATCATCTCGTACGACCTGACGCCGTCCGTCAGCGTCGGCGTCGGCGGCCGCTACTGGCAGCTCCAGGCCGACAAGGCGCACACGACGGCCTTCCCGTTCTCGCCGCCCAGCCCGATGAAGTTCGAGACCGGTCGCTACGGCGGCTTCGCGCAGCTCTCCTACCGGCTGGCCGATTTCGGCTTCGGCGAGACAGGCGCTCCGGCGGCCCCGATCCGCAAGGACTGATCCAGCCGCCACGCCGCGCCCGAACGCGGGCGCGGCAGGCCAGGGGACGGGCCGCGCCGGCCGTTCGATTCCGGTGCCTCGATCCCGGCATCGGCCCCACCCGGCCCGCGGCAGCGACGCCGCGGGGCCGCTCAGCTTGGCCGCGCGGCCGCGTGAACCGGCCGCGACCGGTCGTCGGCGTCCCCGGCAGGTCCGGCCCGGACGGGAGTTCCGGCCCGGACGGGAGCGCCGGCACGCTCGACGGAGGGCCGACGCGGCCGGACCGCTCCCCCACGCAGCACGCGCCCCGCGCGCCCGCACCCCCTCACGGCCGCGGCCGGGCCGGGTTCCCCACCACGGTGGCGCCGGCCGGGACGTCGCGCGTCACCACGCTGCCCGCCCCGACGATCGCGTCGTCGCCGATCGTGACCCCGGGGAGGATGATCGCGCCGCTGCCGATCCAGACATTGGCGCCGATCACCACCGGGCGGGCGAATTCCAGCATCTGCCGGCGCTGGGCCGGGTCGCGCGGATGATCGGGGGTCAGGATCTGCACGGCGGTGCCGATCTGCGTCAGGTCGCCGATCGTGACCGACATCACGTCGAGGATGCTGCACCCGAAGTTCAGGAACACGCCGCGGCCCAGGCTGATGTTGTAGCCGTAGTCGCAGTGGAACGGCGGCCGGATGTTGCAGCCCGGGCCGACCCGCGCGAAGGCCTCCTCCAGGAGCGCCTGCCGCTCGGGCTGGCTCCGCGTCTGCGCGGCGTTATACCGGTCCATCCATTCCGAGATGCGCCGGTTGTCGGCGGCCAGTTCCGGGTCGTCGGCGCAGTACAGCTCGCCCGCCAGCATCCTCTGCTTCTGGGTCTTCACGATCTCTGTGTTCATGGTGGGGACCTCCCTCCGGCCGCGTCGGACCCTAGCTATGCGTACAGATGTACATATCAAGGCCGCGCGCGTCACGGCCCGGCTGCCCTGAACCGGATCCGAGGAGGTCCCCTTGCCCGCCGCCCAGCGCCGTTTCGACCCGGATCGCCGGGCGCGCATCATCCGGGCGACCCTCGACGTCGTCGCCGAGCACGGCGTCGCCGGCACGACCCACCGCCGGGTCGCGGCGGCGGCCGACGTGCCGCTGGGCTCCATGACCTACCATTTCGACAGCCTCGACGCGCTTCTGACCGAGGCGTTCACCGGGCTCGCCGACACGGTCTCGGCGCGGTTCGCCGACCGGCTCGCCGCGGCCGCGACCGTCGACGAGGCCTGCGAGGCCGTGGTCGACCTGATCGTGAGCGACCTCTGGGCGAGCCCGCGCACGATGCTGCTGAGCTACGAACTCTACGCCTTCGCGGCCCGGAACCCGCCGCTGCGCCGGGTCATGCAGGACTGGATGGCCAAGAGCCGGGCCGCCCTGGAACGGCACTTCGCGCCGGAGACCGCCAAGGCCCTCGACGCCATGATCGAGGGCCTGACGATCCACCGCTCGGTCGACCCGCAGCCGGCGGATCGGGCGCAGGTGCGGGCGATCGTGGAGCGGCTGGTGCGGTAGGGCCGCACCCGTCCCCGCACCCGCCCCCGCACCCGCCCCCCACCGGGCCGGGGACGCCGCGTGCCGGCCCCTCAAGCGATCGTGATCGCCGGCCGGACAGGTGCCGAATGCCGCACGGTGCCGGCAAGGAATCAGCAACCGTCGCGCGAGCAGGTTCGCCCCGATGCGTGCCGAGGGCGCGCCCGGGCGCGGTCCGCGCCGGTGGTGGGGAACCCTGGGGCCGATGCAGATTGACGCGACCCGCCCGGCCGCGCCGCCGGATCCCGCTCCGCACCGGGCCGCGGGCGAGCCTGCACCCTGGGACGGGGGCCCCGGCTTCGGGCAGTGGCGTCTCGATCCGCGGACCCGCCGGGTGACCCGATCGGCGAGTCTCGCGCGGCTGCTCGGGACGCCCGGCGCGTGCGACCTGCCGCTCGCCGAGCACGTCGCGTGCTATCATCCGGACGACCGCGCCGCCCTGGTCGCGCGGCTCGAGGGGATCCTGGGAGGAAGCCGGCCGGCAATCCCCTACCAGGCGCGGGCCCGCATCGTCCGCCCGGACGGGACCGTGCTGGACGCGATCATCCAGGGGCTGCCCGAGTTCGGGCCCGAGGGCGCGCTCGTCGCCCTGCACGGCCTCATCCTCGACGTGACCGACCTCGTCCGGTCGGAGCGGCGGGCGCGCGAGACCGACATGATCCTGCGCGGCACGCTGGACAGCTTGGACCAGGGCCTCGTCGTCCTCGACGCCGACCAGCGGGTGCGCGCGTTCAACCGGAGCGCCGCGGACCTGCTCGACCTGCCGGACGACGTCCTGCGGGCGGGCGTCGCCCTCCCGGACATCCGCGCCTACCAGCGGGCCCGCGGCGACTGCGCGGCGGCCGGGTCCGATCCGGGCCTCGGAACGGGCGCGCGCGCCGGGCTGCCGCCGCTGTTCGACTGGCGCCTGCCCGGCGGCCCGATCCTGGAGGTCCGGTGCGCGTCCCTGCCGGACGGCGGCACGGTCCTGACCTTCGGCGACGTGACCCAGAACCGAATCGCCGAGCGGGACCTGGAGGAGAGCGAGCGCCGCTACCGGCTGCTGGCCGAGAACGCCACCGACATCATCATCTGGTCCGACCTGACCGCCCGCCGCCGCTACGTCTCGCCGGCGGTGCGCGCCGTCCTGGGCTACGACCCGCAGGAGCTGATCGGCACCCATCCCCTCGACTTCGTCCATCCCGACGAGGTCGGCGCGTACCGCCGCGTCCTCGACGACCTCACCGGCGGCCGCGCGTCCCGCGCCCTGACCTCCCAGCGCTACCGGCACCGGGACGGGCACTGGGTCTGGGTGGAGATCTCGTTCAGCCTGACCCACGATCGGGCGACCGGCGCCCCGGACGGCTACGTGGCGACCCTGCGCGACGTGAGCGCCCGCAAGGCCGCGGAGGACGCCCTGCGGTTGAGCGAGGCCCGCTACCGCGCCCTGGCGGACGCGCTGCCGCAGCTCGTCTGGATCGCCAGCACGGAGACCGGCGACGCCTCCTACGTCAACCGGCGCTTCGAGGATTACTACGGCCCGATCGGCCCGACGCGCGCCGCCCGGATCGCTCGGACGCATCCCGACGACACGGAGCGGATGGAGCGGCTGTGGTCGGAGGCGCCCGCCCGCCGCGCGCCCTACGAGGTCGAGGGCCGCCTGCAGCGGCACGACGGCGCCTACCGCTGGCACAAGATCGTGCTCCTGCCGATCTGGCAGGGCGAGAGCATGGTGGGCATGCTCGGCACCGCCCTCGACATCGACGAGATCGTCACCGCCCGGCGCGCCGTGGAGGACGCCAGCAGCCTGCTGCACCTCGCCCAGCAGGCCGCCCATGCCGGGACGTGGCACCTCGACCTCGACAGCGGCCGGATCGAGTGGTCCCCCGAGAGCGCGCGGCTCCACGGCATCGAGACCGACCGGAACCACGCCCTCGACACCCGGGACTGGCTCGCCCTGATCGATCGCGCCGACGGCGAGCGGGCGCTGCGGATCGCGGCCGGGGCCGCGGCCGCCGGGCAGACCTTCTCGATCGAGTTCCGGGTCCCCACCGCGGACGGCGGGGTGCGCTGGATCAACGGCGTCGGGCGCGGCGCGCCCGGGCAGGCGCGGCGGATGATCGGCCTCAACATCGACGTCACCGCCCGCAAGGCCGCCGAGGCGGCGCTCCTCGCCGCCAAGGCGGCGGCCGACGCCGCGCGCCTGGAGGCGGAGCGGGCGAGCGCGGCCAAGAGCGAGTTCCTCGCCGCCATGAGCCACGAGATCCGCACGCCGCTCAACGGGGTGATCGGCTACGCCGACCTGCTCCTCGACGGGACGGATCTCGGACCGTCGGCGCGCCGGAACGCCGACCGCATCCGCACCGCCGGGGCCGCGCTCCTGACCGTGGTCAACGACGTCCTCGACTTCTCGAAGGTCGAGGCCGGGCAGATCGAGATCGTGCCCCGGCCCTTCGCCCTAGAGGCGCTGATCGACAACGCGGTGTCGATCGTGCGCCCCTCCGCGGAGCGCAAGGGGCTCGCCCTCACGCTCGCCCAAGGCCCGGGCCTGCCCGACTGGGTCGAGGGCGACGAGGACCGCCTCCGGCAGATCCTGCTCAACCTGCTCAACAACGCCGTGAAGTTCACCGCGTCGGGCGGCATCGACCTGTCGGTCCGGGTCAGCCCGGACGCGATCGGCGGGACGCGGCTGCGCTTCGCGGTCCGCGACACCGGCATCGGCATCCCGACCGACAAGTGCGACCGCCTGTTCCGGCGCTTCTCGCAGGTCGACGGCTCGATCAGCCGCGAGTACGGCGGCACCGGGCTGGGGCTCGCCATCTCGAAATCCCTCGTCACGCTGATGGGCGGGACGATCGGCGTCGCGAGCACGGTCGGGCACGGCTCGACCTTCTGGTTCGAGGCCGACCTGCCCGCGGCGGTCCCGCCGGCCCGCGCGACCGCGCCGGCCTCGGCGATCGCCCGCGCGACCGGCCGCCGCCTGCTCCTGGCCGAGGACGTGCCGCTCAACCAGGACCTCGCCCGGATGATCCTGGAGCGCGCCGGGCACGCGGTGGACGTGGTGGCCGACGGGGTCGCCGCGGTGGCGGCCGTCCAGGCGCGATCCTACGACCTCGTCCTGATGGACGTGCAGATGCCCGTGATGGACGGCATCGCGGCGACCCGGCGGATCCGCGCCCTGGGCGGCGCCGCCGGCCGCCTGCCGATCCTCGCGATGACGGCGAACGTCCTGCCGCAGCAGGTGGCCGAGCTGCGCGCCGCCGGGCTCGACGACCATATCGGCAAGCCGTTCCGCGCGGACGCGCTGCTCGCCGCGATCGACCGGTGGGCGGCCCCTCGCGCCGAGCCGCCGCGCCGCGCGGGGACGATCGACCGGGCCACCCTGGACGAGATGACCGCGATGGTCGGCCAGGCGCGCATGGGCGACCTCCTGGCGATGCTGGCGAAGGAGCTCGCCGAGCGGTTCGGGCCGGCGGCGACCGACGGCGACCGGACGCGGCTGATGGGGGACGCGCACGCCATGGTGTCGGCGGCCAGCATGATCGGCTTCCTGGATCTGGCCGCGACCTGCCGGGCCTTCGAGACGGCCTGCCGCGCGGGCGAGGACGTCACCGCGCTGCTGGCCGCGCTCCGGGCCCAGGCGGCCGCCACGATCGACGAGATCGCCGCGCTGCGCGCGGCCTGAGCGGGGGCGCCGGAGCCGGCCCGCGGGTTTTGCACGCCCAAATTCTCGTCTCCCAGCCACGCGGCGGCGAGGAACGATCTTCCCAGCCGGCGGTCCCGCGCCGGCTGCGCGCCCGCCGGGCCGCGACTCCGGGACGACGATGGCGGGCGCCTCCGGCGAGGGCGGTTCGGAGAACGGCACCGGCTATCGCGCGCGTCCGGGGAGATGGATATTCCGGCGCGCGCGGTCCGCGCACCGCCGCGGGCGGCTGCCCGCGACCCGCGCACCGCCGCGGGGGCCGCGGCGCGAGGCGGATCCCGGGCGCGACCGGGGCAGGGCACGGGCCCTTGCCTTCGTGGCCGAGCTCGGTCGACCCTGCGCCCGGCCGCCCGAGTCGCCCCGCGCCGGGCCGGCCGGAATGGGGGACATCTCATGACATCTGCCGGTCCGCACCGCCGCGCCGTCGCGCTGGCCGCCCTGGCCGCCCTGGTTCTCGGCGCGCCGTTCCCCGGCACCGCCCGCGCGGCCGACCGGGAGGTCACCTTCGCCCACCAGGACATGGTGGTGCCGTTCCGCGCCCTGATGGCCTCCGGGGCGATCGAGAAGGCGACCGGCTACACGATCCACTGGCGCAAGTTCGGCGGCGGCGGCGACGTGATCCGCGCCATGGCCTCGGGCAGCGTCCAGATCGGCGAGGCGGGGTCGAGCCCGATCGCGGCGGCCGCGTCGCAGGGGCTCGACATCCAGCTGTTCTGGATCCTCGACGAGATCGCCGACGCCGAGCAGCTCGTGGTCCGCGCCGGCAGCGGCGTGACGGGCGTGGCCGACCTGCGCGGCAAGACGGTCGCGGTGCCGTTCGTGTCGACCGCGCATTACCAGCTGATCGCCGCCCTGGCGGAGGCCGGGCTGACGCAGGCCGATGTCCGGATCCTCAACATGCGGCCGCCCGAGATCGCCGCCGCCTGGGAGCGGGGCGACATCGACGCGACCTTCATCTGGGACCCGGTGCTCGCCCGGGTGAAGAAGTCCGGCACCGTGGTGGTCTCGGCCGGCGACCTCGCCCGCCGGGGCAAGGCGACCTTCGACGGCCTCGTGGTCGACCGGGCCTGGGCGGCGCGGAACCGGGACTTCCTGGTGACGCTCGTCCGGCTGATCGCCGCCCAGGACGCGGCCTACGCCGCCAGGCCCTGGGGCGCCGACGCGCCGGAGGTGGCGGCGGTGGCCCGGATCAGCGGCTCGGCGCCCGCCGAGGTGCCCGCGAGCCTCGCGGCCTACCGGTTCCCGACCCTGGAGGCGCAGGCCTCCCCGGCCTGGCTCGGCGGCGGCGCCGCCAAGGCCCTGACCGAGACCGCCGCCTTCCTGAAGGCGCAGGGGCGCGTGCAGGCGCTGGCGCCCGACTACGCCCGGTTCGTCACGACGGAGGTCGTGGACGCGGCCCGGAAATAGCCTGTCCCCGGACCGGAGGGCCCATGATCGAGATCCGCAACCTGAGCGTCCGCTACGGGCAGGGCGCCGACGCGGTCGCCGCGCTGTCGGGGATCGACCTGACCATCGGTCCCGGGGAGTTCGTGGTGGCGCTCGGCGCCTCGGGCTGCGGCAAGACCACCCTGCTCTCGGCGATCGCGGGATTCCTGGCGCCCACCGAGGGCCGCATCCTCCTCGACGGCGCGCCGGTCCGGGGTCCGGGGGCCGAGCGGGGCGTGGTGTTCCAGCGCCACGCCCTGATGCCCTGGCTGGACGTCGCCGAGAACGTGGCCTTCGGACCGAAGATGCGGGGCGTGCCCCGGGCGGAGCGGCGGCGGATCGCCCTGGCGACGCTCGACCTCGTCGGCCTGCCCGACTGCGCCGACCGGAAGGTCTACGAGCTCTCGGGCGGGATGCAGCAGCGGGTCGGCCTCGCCCGGGCGCTCGCCGGAGACCCGCGCGCCCTGCTGATGGACGAGCCGCTCGGCGCGCTGGACGCCTTCACCCGCGAGCAGATCCAGGAGCTGATCCTCCGGATCTGGCACCGGACCGGCAAGATGGCCTTCTTCATCACCCACGACGTCGAGGAGGCGGTGTTCCTCGCCACCCGGCTGGTGATCATGAGCCCGCGGCCCGGCCGCATCGTCGAGACGCTGGACCTGCCCTTCTCCCGGGCGTTCGTCGAGGGCCGCGACGCGCGGGCCGTGAAGTCGGACCCCGCCTTCATCGCCGTGCGCGAGCGCGTGCTCGCGCGCATCCGCGGCGGCGCCGGCGCGGCGTCCGAGGCCGTCCGATGAGCGGTCTGCCCCGCGCCGCGCCGAACGCGGTCCCGGACGTGATCCCGGACGTGATCCCGGACACGGCCCCGGCCCCGGCTCCGGCGACGGCCCCGCTGGCGCGCACCGGAATCCGCCGCCGCCGCGGGATCCTGGTGCCGGCGGTCAGCGCCGCCACGGTGCTGGCAGCCCTCGGCCTCTGGCTGGCCGCCACCCGTGCCGGCTGGGTGAAGCCGCTGTTCCTGCCGCCGCCGGAGGCGGTCCTGGCGGCCTTCGGTCAGGCCTGGCGCGGGGAGATCGACGGCGCCCCGCTCGGGCTCCACGTCGGCGACAGCCTCCTGCGCGTCCTCGGCGCCTTCGCGCTCGCCGCCCTGGTGGGCATCCCGGCCGGGCTCGCCATGGGCACGAGCCGGATCGCCCGGGGCATCCTCGACCCGCCGATCGAGTTCTACCGGCCGCTGCCGCCGCTCGCCTACCTGCCCCTGATGATCATCTGGTTCGGGATCGGCGAGCTGTCGAAGGTGCTGCTGATCTTCCTCGCCTGCCTCGCCCCGGTGGCGCTCGCCGCGCGGGCGGGGGTGCGCTCCGCCTCGGTCGACCAGATCAACGCCGCGCGCGCCCTCGGGGCGAGCCGCTGGCAGGTCCTGCGCCACGTGGTCTTCCCGGCGGCGCTGCCGGAGATCCTGATCGGCCTGCGGATCGGCATGGGCGTGGGCTGGACCACCCTGGTGGCCGCCGAGATGGTGGCGGCCCAGGCCGGGCTCGGCCAGCTCGTCCTCAACGCCTCCAATTTCCTGCGCACCGACGTGGTGGTGATGGGCATCCTGCTGATCGGCCTGTTCGCGGGCCTGTTCGAGCTCGGGATGCGGGGCCTGGAGCGCGTGCTGGTGCCCTGGAAGGGCCGACACTAGCGCCGCCGCAGCACCCGCTTGAGCCGGCTGCCCGCGTGCGGATCGACGTAGTGCAGCAGGGCCGTGGCCCGGATCGCGTCGGACGCGCAGGGCTCGTTCGTGTGCAGCGAGCGGTAGCCCCAGAAGAAGTACAGGCTTCCCGGCTTCAGCGACAGGCGGATCACGCGGTCGCTGCCGCGGTCGTAGGCGCGGGTCAGGAGCTTCTGCGCGAGCGGATTGTCGACCAGCGCCTTGTCGACAAGGTTGCGGAGGTAGCTCCGACGCAGTGCGCGGGTGTTCGGGTGGATGATCAGGCGCCCCGGAGTACCGTGGTCCGGCATCGTGACGGGGACGAGGGCCGTGAGCACGTACGAGTCGAAGTGGAAGCGCATCGAGTGCGTCCTGGCGCCATGTCCCGCCAGACAGCGCAGGATCTGGTAGTAGCCGACATCCGGCGCGGGCCGTCCCACGGCGCTCTCGTAGATGCCGCGGCACAGGGCGTTGAAGGTCGGGTCGTCCGGCAGGGCGGCCAGGAACGTGCCGCCGAGATCCTTCGTCCCGGTGAAACCCGCGTACTCACCGCCCTTCGCGGCGACCGCCCGCGCGACGAAAGCCTGCGCGACGCGCAGGTCCTCCGGGCTCACGTAGTCCTCGAGAACCGCGTAGCCCTGTGACGTGATCTGCTGCGCGATCGCCCCCGCCACGGCGCCGGAGGGGACCTTGAACATGTAGCTCATGGGACCGAACCTTGCCGACCCGAGCCAGACGACACCTGAGAGCCGGTCCGAACGCCATCAGGCGCATTATCTGAGCCGATAGAGTCGGATTCGTCAATCATTCATCTGGATAAATAGCTGCACAAGATGGCGCAAGTTGCGCCATTACTGCACAGGCCGCCGGGACGAAGGGGGCTATGGGTTCACGGCGCGGCGGCGGATGGGTCCGCGCGGAGACCCTGCGGATCGGAGGAACGGGCCGGCCCGCGCGCGGCTCTGCATCCACGTCCGCGTCCCGACAAGATGTGGGGCCCACCAGGCAGCGGACGTGGAGGTCGGCAGAACCAACCCGTCCTTGATCGCGTCGGCCCGCTCGCCGGTCGCCCTCATTTGATGCGCTCGCTGCGCTGACGAACCGCGTCCAGCGCTCACGCGGACGCGCAGGGCGCGCAAGCTCCGGCCCGGACCGGGACGTCCCGGGCCCCTCGGCCAGGACGCGGGGCCTGCATGCGGGGCTTGGACGCGGGGCGTCGCGCCGTCCCCGCCGGCGGAGTCAGGTGTCGGCCAGTGGAGGGACGGCACGTCGCGGCGGCCAGCAGAAGAAAATTCCCTTCGAGTCCGCCGCTCAACTCTGACGGAAGCCTAGGGCGGGCGAACCGGGCACGGCGAGACAACACATATATTTGAATACAAGATCTTTACGGGAATTTGTATTGGGCTATAACGGATTTTGCAGGATCACAATCGTCGCGCAGCGTCGCCTCTGGTTGCGGTGAGATCGGGGAGGTCTCGGATGGACCACGCGGACGACGTCGTATCCGAGGCGGCGCTCGTCGCGGCGCTCGAAGCCTCGGGCGGCGTCGGCTTCTGGATGTGGGACATCCTCCGGGACGAGGCGCGGGCCGATCCGGTGAGCGCCCTGCTGTTCAACATCAGCCCGGCCCGGTCGCGGGTCGGGGTCAGCCTCGCGGAGCTCCTGAAGGCCGTCCATCCGGACGATCAGCCCCACATCTCGCAGGTCATTCTGGACTGCGTCCGGACCGGCGGCTCCTACACGGCGGAGTACCGCGTCTGCTCGCCGGAGGGGCGGCTGCGGTGGCTGTTCACCCGCGGGCACTTCTACCTGGACCAGGACGGGCGACCGACCACCGGACGGGGCGTGATCGTCGAGATCTCGGACAGCAAGGCGGCCGGCGCGGCTTTCGCGGAGCGCGACGGGGACACGATCGACGACGCCCTCAGCCGCACCGCCGACCTCTGCCTGTCGCTGCACAACACGGTCTCGGTGCTCGGCGACACCGCCCTCGTGGCGCTGACCGAGACGCTGCTCCTCGAGATCGGCAAGCGGCTCGCGGAGCGCCAGCGCGCCGAGCGCAGCGGCGGTCTGCACTGAGCGGGGCAGCTGCCGGAGGTCGCGGATCGTCCGCTCGATGCGCGCCGCCCCGGCTTCGTCGACCGGCACCGGCTGTCCGGTCTCGTGCGGCCCGTCCGGGACCGGCGCCCCCCGCGCCTGCGACCTTCCGACCGGAACTTGGCCGTGCGGCACCCGTGTTTGCCGGTTGAATGAGCCCCGCGCTCACAACTGCTGAGAGGTGAACGCCATGACCATGGACGCCCGCGAGATCTACGTCACGGCCCTGAAGAACACCCATGCTGTGGAGATGCAGGCGCTGCAGATCATGGAGCGGCAGGTCGAGCGCCTGGAGCGCTATCCCGAGATGGAGCAGGCCCTGCGCCGCCACATCGAGGAGACGCACGGGCAGCGCCACCGGCTGGAGGAGGCGCTCCAGAGCCTGGGCGACAGCCCCTCGACCCTCAAGGAGGGCTTCCTGGGCTTCGTCGGCAACATGATGGCGCTGGGTCACACGCCGGCCCAGGACGAGATCCTGAAGAACACCTACGCCAACCACGCCTTCGAGAATTTCGAGATCGCCGCCTACGAGTCGCTGCTCACCATCGGCGACGCCGCCGGCCAGCAGGGCCACCGGACGGCGTTCGAGCAGTCCCTCAAGGAGGAGCAGGCCATGGCGGAGGCGGTGCGCAAGCTGATCCGCCCGACCACCGAGCGCTACCTCTCCCTGACGGTATCCGGCGCCAAGGCCGACCGCTGAGGTCCCGTCGTCCCCGCCCCGAGACCGGGCGGGGACGGCCCTTCGTCCACCTTCGCCCGCTACCCGAGCCACGCTGACCCGGTCTGATCGCGCGCCCATGGACATCGGAAGCCGCCCATCGACGGACAGTCCCCGGCCGGAGCCGGAAACCGCCGGCGGGGCCCTGGGGCGGGGGTGCGTCCACCTCTGCGTGGACATGCAGCGCATGTTCGCCGAGCCCACCGACTGGCAGACCCCGTGGATGAATCGCGTCCTGCCCCATGTCTGCCGCCTCGCGGCGGCGCATCCGGAGCGGACCGTCTTCACCCGCTTCATCCCGGCCGCCCGGCCGGGCGAGGGCCGCGGGACCTGGGCGACCTACTCGCGGCGCTGGGCCGGCATGACCCGGGAGCGCCTCGACCCGGGCCTGATCGACCTCGTCCCGGACCTCGCCCGACTGGCTCCGCCCGCCGAGATCGTCGACAAGACCGTCTACTCGCCCTGGCTGGAGACGGGCCTCGACGCGCGCCTGCGCGCGCGGGGGGTCGACACGCTGATCGTCACGGGCGCCGAGACCGACGTCTGCGTGCTGGCCGCCGTGCTCGGCGGGGTCGATCTCGGCTACCGGATCGTGCTGGCCACCGACGGCCTGTGCAGTTCCTGCGACGAGGCGCACGACGCCCTCCTGCTGATGTACCGGATGCGCTACGGCCACCAGGTCGAGACGATGACGACCGCCGAGATCCTCGACCGCTGGCACTGAGCCGGCCGCGCGCCCTCCCGCCGCGCCCGAGCATCCGATCTGTAATGGCCAAGCTCAAGGCGAGTTCTCGGCCCGGCTCCGCCGGCCACCCCGGCTCACGAACACTCGATCCGTGCGGCCGCGCACGCGAAAAACAGTCGCGGCGCATGAACCGGTGGCCGGTGAGACCGTTATGTTCCTGAACAGGGTTCCGGAGGAAAGGTTATGGCCAAGCACGAGATCCTCGGCTACTTCGAGCACCGCCGCGACGGGGCCTGGGTCTGCGTCCGTCCCTTCACCCTGACCACGCGGGACGCGAGCGTCGACATCCGCCAGGGCATGCGCTTCGACTACGGCAAGCGCGTCGGGGGCGTCGATCTGGCCGAGTACCTCGAGCGCCTGGGTTCGCAGTTCGGTTCCTGAGGCGCGGTCACGCGCGAGCCGCATATCGCAGACCCTTCGACGCGGCGCCGGGCGTGACCCCTGCGCCGCGCTTCGTCGTTCCGGGCGCCGCTCAGGCGCCGCCCCACTGCATCGTCAGGCCGCCATCGACCACCAGGGTGTGGCCGGTGACGTAGGCGGCGTCCTCCGAGGCGAGGTAGAGGATCGCCCGGGCGATCTCCTCGGGCTGGCCGGCCCGGTGCCACGGAATCCGCTCCAGGGACTCGTCGAGAACCTCCGGCTTCTCGAACCGGTCGGCGGTCATCGGCGTCTCGATCAGGCCCGGGGCGACGCTGTTGACGTTGATCCGATCCTCCGCGAGTTCGCGCGACAGGGACCGGCAGAGGGAGCCGAGCCCGGCCTTCGACATGCCGTAGGGGGCGCTCTCCGGCGTGGGCAGGTGCTGGGCCACGGAGGAGACGAACACGATCTTTCCGTTGCCGCCCTGGGCCCGGCGCATCCGGATGAAGGGGCGGGCGCAGAACAGCGGTCCCATGAGGTTCACCCGCAGGATCCGCTCCAGCACCGCGTCGTCCATCTCGGCGACCGGCATCCCGCTCATGGCCTGCCCGGCATTGGCCACGAGGATGTCGAGGGTGCCGAACTCGCTGCCGATGCGGTCGAAGGCCGCCGTCACCGCCGCCGGGTCGCCGACGTCGAGCTGGAGCACCAGCGCCCGCCGGCCCGCGGCCTCCACCCGCGCGGCGGTCTCGCGGATGCCCTCCGCGTCGCTGTGATAGGTGATGGCCACGTCGGCGCCCGCGCGGGCGAGCAGTTCCGCGGTCGCCTGCCCGATGCCGGAATCGGCCCCGGTGACCAGGGCGCGGGTGTCGGTGAAGCGCATCGCGGATCTCTCGCTGACGCCGCCGTCGCGGCGGGGTGCCTGGGCAATGGGCGCCGCCCGGGCCGGTTCCGGGCGCGCGCAGCCGCCGCAGGGGAACCCGATCCGGGTTCGCGTCTTTGACGCCCCGCCGCCGCATGGCCTAGTGAGGTCGCATGTCCCTCGAAGATACGACCCGCTCGCTCGCGGAGGAGTGCGCGCCCGACACGCGGAGCCGCATCCTCGCGACGGCGGGCACGTATTTCCGCGAGATCGGCTACCAGAAGACGACCGTGGCCGACATCGCCCGGACGCTGAAGATGAGCCCGGCCAACGTCTACCGCTTCTTCGAGTCGAAGAAGGCGATCAACGAGGCGGTGCTGGAGCGGCTGATCGGCGAGAGCGAGGCGGTGATCCTCGGCATCGCCGACCGGCCGGGCCTCGACGCCACCGCGCGCCTCGCGGCGGCGATCGAGGCCCTGCATCGCGACTCCACCCGGCGCTGCGAGACGTTTCCCCGCCTGCACGAGATGATCGAGGCGGCGATGGCGGAGAGCTGGGACGTCTGTCGCCACCACGTCGCCCGGATCACCGCCGGGTTCGAGCGGATCATCCGCGACGGGGTGGCGCGGGGCGAGTTCGAGGCGGCCGATCCCGCCGAGGCGGCCGCCTGCGTCCACGTCGCCATCGCCCGCTACACCCACCCGCTGCTGGTGGGCTGCTCCACCCTCCAGCCGGTGCCGCCCATGGCGGCGATGACGGCGTTCCTGCTGCGGAGCCTCGCGCCGCGCGGGTCGCTCCCGTAGCGCGCCGCCTACTCGGAGGCCGGTCCCGCCTCCGGCGCCGGCTCGGAGGCGCTGGGCTGCGGCCCGTCATAGCCCTCGATCACCAGGATCTCGGCCTCGACGCCGCCGCGCTGCTTGGCCTTGGCGGCCTGGTAGAGGTCGGAGTTCCAGCAGGCGAGGGCGTCGGCGTAGCTCGGGAACTCGATCACCACGTTGCGGGACCGGGCCGGGCCCATCACCGCCTCGTGGGCGCCGCCGCGCACGAGGAACCGGCCGCCGAACTTGGCGAAGGCCGCGCCGTTGGCCGCCACGTAGTCCTTGTAGGCCTCCGCGTCGCGGACATCGACCCGCGCGATCCAGTAGCCCTTGGTCATGCTGCGTCTCCTGCCCTGCGGAGCGAAGTGGGACCGCTCCGCCCGAAGGCAATCCCGCTCGGATCAGGCGAGGTCCGCCACGATCGCCCGCGCCACCGCGCGGGGGTCGGCGGCGCCGGTGATCGGGCGGCCGACCACCACGTGGTCGATCCCGGCCCGGCGGGCGTCGCCCGGCGTCATGACCCGCTTCTGGTCGCCGGCCGCGGCGCCCGCCGGGCGGATGCCCGGGGTGACGATCAGCCGGTCCGGACCGACGACGCGCCGGACCGCGCCCGCCTCGGCGGCCGAGCAGACGAGGCCGTCGATGCCGATCTCGGCCGCCTGCGCGGCGCGCTTGGCGACGAGCTCCGCCACCGGCAGGCCGTAGCCGGCCTCCGCGGCGTCGGCGTCGTCGTAGGAGGTGAGCACCGTCACGGCGAGGATCCTGAGTCCCGCGCCCCGGCCGCGGACCGCCGCCCGCATGGTCTGCGGGTAGGCGTGGACGGTGAGGAAGGTGGCGCCGGAGCCCGAGGCCGAGCGCACGCCCTCCTCGACGGTGTTGCCGATGTCGTGGAGCTTCAGGTCGAGGAAGACCTTGAGCCCGCGGGCCGCCAGCCGCTCGGCCAGGGCGAGGCCGCCCGCGTAGCCGAGCTGGTAGCCGATCTTGTAGAAGGTCGCGGCGTCGCCGATCCGGTCGATCAGCGCCTCGGCGGCCTGCACGCTCGGCAGGTCGAGGGCCACGATCAGGCGGTCGCGGGGGTCGGCAATCTCGGTCATCGGCGCGTCCTTCGGGGGTCGCGGCACGGATCACGCGCCGGCGATGCCTGTCAATGCGGGCGGGTCCGGGCGACGCCGTCCCCGACCCGCCGTGCGCGCCCCGACCCGCGCGCCGTCCTTGCGAGCGCAGCGAAGCAATCCAGGGCGGCGCGCCGGTCTCGGATTTGATGTGTCGCTGGATTGCTTCGCTGCGCTCGCAAAGACGGGCGCGACCCTTCAGTCCCGAGGGATATGGGATGCGCATGTCGTCGCTGTCGGGACGAGGCCCCGATGGCCCCTCATCCCGCCATCACCCCGCCATCACCCGCGCCACCTCGGCGCGCAGCACCGGCAGCAGCTCCGCCTCGAACCAGGGCTCGCGCTTCAGCCAGCCGTTGTTGCGCCAGGACGGGTGGGGCAGGGGCAGGACCCGGGGGCGGCGCGGCTCGGCCAGGATCTCCCGCCAGCGCCGCACCGTCCCGGTGAGGCCGCCCTCCATCCGTCCGAGGTGCCAGCCCTGCGCGTACTGGCCGATCACCAGGATCAGCTCCAGGTCCGGCAGGCCGGAGAAGAGTTCCGCCCGCCAGCGCTCGGCGCATTCCCGGCGGGGCGGCCGGTCGCCGCCCTTGGCGTCGAGGCCGGGGAAGCACGACCCCATCGGCACGATGGCCACCCGGGCGGGATCGTAGAACCGCGCCGCGTCGAGGCCGAGCCAGGCGCGCAGCCGCACGCCCGACGGGTCGGTGAAGGGCTGCCCGGTGCGATGGGCGCGGGTACCGGGAGCCTGGCTGGCGATGCACAGGCGGGCCGTGGCCGAGCCCTGGACGATCGGCCGGGGCTCCTGGGGCAGGGGCGGCCCGTAGCGCGGCGTGTCGCGGCAGAGGCGGCAGGCGCGCAGGCGCGCGGCGGTGTCGTCGAAGGCGGGCATGGCCCGGAGATGGCGTCGCGGCGCCCGAAAAAGAAACGGCGCGGTGTCGCGCCGCGCCGTCGTCAGTCGGGTCTCTTGCCTTGGGGGGAAGGCCCACCCTTCCTACGCCGATCCGGGCCGGCGGAACGTGCGTTTCCTCACGCGCCCTTCACGCCGGAGAGGTCGAGCGGCAGCGAGCGCAGGCGCCGGCCGGTCGCGGCGAAGACCGCGTTGGCGATCGACGGCCCGAGCACGGGCACGCCCGGCTCACCGATCCCGGTGGGCGCCGCCTGGCTCGGCACGATGTGCACTTCCACCTTCGGCATCTCGCTCATCCGGGTCGGCTCGTAGGCGTCGAAATTGTGCTCCTGCACCTGCCCGTCCTTGAGGGTGATGCGGTTGCGCAGCACCGCCGACAGGGCGAAGCCCACCGCGCCCTCGACCTGCGCGCGGATCACGTCCGGGTTGACCGGAACGCCGACATCCACCGCCGCCACGATCCGGTTGACGCGGATCGCGGCGTCGTGCGCCGTGACGTCGGCCACCATGGCGACGTAGGAGCCGAAGGATTCGTGGACCGCCACCCCGAGGCCGCGGCCCTGGTCCTGCGGCTTGGCGCTCCAGCCGGCCTTCTCGGCGGCGAGCTTGAGCACGCCGGACAGCCGCGGCGCCTGGGTCAGGAGGGAGAGCCGGTAGGCGACCGGATCGACGTTGGCGGCGTGGGCCAGCTCGTCGATCATCACCTCCATCACGTGGGCCGTGTGGGTGTGGCCGACCGAGCGCCACCACAGGACCGGCACGCCCTCGCGGCCGTTATGGACGCCGAACCGGTAGGCCGGCAGCGCGTAGGCGGTGTCGGAGGCGCCCTCCACGGTGGTGGCGTCGATGCCGTTCTTGACGATCATCGCCTCGAAGGGCGAGCCGATCATGATCGACTTGCCGACCATCACGTGGTCCCAGCCGACCACCGCGCCCTTGCCGTCGATGCCGGCCCGGACCCTGTGCAGCACGGTCGGGCGGTAATAGCCGCCGGCCATGTCGTCCTCGCGGGTCCAGACGAGGTGGAGCGGGGCCTTCTCGCCGGACGCCTTGAAGACGGTGGCGGCTTCCGCGAGGTAGTCGGCGGTGGGCGTCGCCCGGCGCCCGAACGAGCCGCCGGCCCAGTTGCTGTGCAGCCGGACCCGGTCGGCCGTCACGCCGAGGATCGCCGCCATGGTGGCCTGCTCGACGGTCTGGAACTGGAAGCCCGCGTAGACGTCGTAGCCGCCGTCGGCCCCCTTCTCGATCGTGGCGTTCAGGGGCTCCATCGCCGCGTGGGCGAGGTAGGGGAAGGTGAACTCGGCCTCGACGACCTTGGCGGCGCCCTTGAGCGCCGCCTGCGGGTCGCCGCGCTCGGAGGCCGTCAGGCCGGGACCCTTGGCGCGCTCGCGGTACTCGGCCAGGATCGCGTCGGACGAGCGGGTCTCGGCGGTGCTGTCGTCCCAGGCGACGGTCAGCGCCTCGCGGCCCTTCATGGCCGACCACGTGTCGCGGGCGATCACCGCCACGCCGGTCGGCACCTGCACCACGTCGAGGACGCCCGCGACCTTCCGGGCGGCCGCGGCGTCGAAGCTCTTCACGGTGGCGCCGAAGCGCGGGGCCCGGGCGACGAGGGCCGTGACCTGGTTCGGGCGGCGGATGTCGAGGGAGTAGACCGCCGTGCCGTTCGTCTTGGCGACGGAATCGAGGCGCGGCACCGTCTGGCCGATCAGCGTCCACTCGCTCGGATCCTTGAGCCGCGGCTCGGACGGCACCGGCAGCGAGGCGGCCGAGGCCGCGAGCTCCCCGAACCGGGCCTGCCGACCGGACGGGGCGTGGCGCACGAGACTGTCGGCGACCGTGATCTCGGAGACCGGCACCTTCCAGCGGAAGGCGGCCTCGGCCATCAGCATCTCGCGGGCGGCCGCGCCGGCCTTGCGCAGCTGGAACCAGGAATTGGCCACCGCGGTCGAGCCGCCGGTGCCCTGGATCGGGCCCATCAGGGTGTTGTTGTAGAGCGCCGCGTCGGCGGGCGCGAACTCGGTGCGGACGTGTCGCCAGTCGGCGCCGAGCTCGTCGGCCAGGATCGTGGCGAGCCCGGTCGTGTTCCCCTGGCCCATGTCGAGGTGCTTGATCACCACCGTGACGGTGTCGTCCGCGCCGATCCGCACGAAGGCGTTGGGCTGCGCCTTCACGTCGGCGAGGTTCGGGCCGGGCGCGGCGCGGGCGGGTTTCGGGTCGAGCCGGAACGCGACCACGAGGGCGCCGGCGCCCGCCAGCAGGCCGCGGCGGCTCGGACGGACGGGGAGGGGGTTCGGTCGACGGGCGTTCAGCATGGCGGCGAGGCTCCGGTCGGGACCGCGGGGGAGGGCGGGAAGGTGGGCGCCGGGACGGATCAGGCGAGGCTGCGCGCGGCTTCGTGAATCGCCGCGCGGATGCGCTGATACGTGCCGCAGCGGCAGATGTTGCCGTCCATGGCACCGTCGATGTCGGCGTCGGTGGGCTTGGCGTTGCCCGAGAGCAGGCCGATCGCCGACATGATCTGGCCGGACTGGCAGTAGCCGCACTGGACCACGTCGAGCTTGCGCCAGGCCGCCTGGACGGCCTCGGCCACCCGGCCCGACACGCCCTCGATGGTCGTCACCTGCGCGGCGCCGACATCGCCCAGCCGCGTCTGGCAGGCGCGGACCGGCTGGCCGTCGAGGTGGACCGTGCAGGCGCCGCACTGCGCGATGCCGCAGCCGTACTTGGTGCCGGTGGCGTCGAGCCGGTCGCGCAGCACCCAGAGCAGGGGCATGTCGGGATCGGCGTCGATCGCGTGCGCGACGCCGTTGACGGTGAGATTCGGCATGGTCGGCGACCCTCTACTCGACGCGCGTGTCCGGGCGCCCCGGATCGCGGCGTGCGACCGCGCTCGGGCCGGCGGGCCTCCACCCGAAACTAGCGGGCGCGGGCCCCGACACGATGTGCGGCACCGCACGTCGATCCGGCGGCACGACAGTCTCGATACAGCCCGCGATGCTTAAGATTGCAGGGATGTCGGCAGCCGCTTCTTAACATATCCGCCCCATCCTAACGGAGTGCTTCCCCGCCACCGCCGCCCGTCCGCGCATTCGAGCCGAGTTTGAAGACGCGCATGTCCGATCTCACCGTCGAGATGGTCCAGCGCGGTCGCGGCCCCTCGACGGAGGAGGCGGCGCGCCGCCGCGGGGTCGCCCGGGAAATCCGCTCGGCCCGGGAGAAGCTGACCTCGCGGACCGGCCTCGAACGAGCCTTCGACTACGAGCTGCTGCGCCACTACGCCCAGTACCGGGTCGGCGCGGGCATCCCGCTGGTGGGGTTCGCGGCGGTGCTGGCCGCGGCGTCGACCTTCTGGATCGCGCCGCCGGTGGCGGCGATCTGGGCGCTCGGCGTGGTCCTGATGATCTCGCTCAACACGACGTTGAGCCGGCGCTTCCTCCGCGCCGACCCGGCGACGATCCCGCTCGCCCGCTGGCGCCGCCGCTTCCTGGTCGGCGAGGTGCTGCAGAGCCTGTCGTGGGCCGCGATGATCGGGCTCGGAACCACCGGCGGCTGGACCTTCGCGCTGTTCGGCCTCGTCATCGCCTCCGCGGTCACCACCATGCTGGCCGCGACGGTGCCGCTCGCCGCCGTCGCCGCCCTGGTGCCGCTGGCCCTCGCCACCGCCTCGCTCGCGGCCTTCTCCCGCGGGATGGACCTGCTGATGCTGGTGGTCATGGCCGGCGGGGCGCAGGTCTTCTTCCTCGGCCTGTCCCGCCGCCTCTACACCTCGACGGTGGGCGCCCTGCGCTCCCGCGCCGAGAAGGACGCGGTGTTCGGCGAGCTGGAGCAGGCCAAGGCCAATTCGGACGAGGCCCGCCGCCGGGCCGAGGAGGCCAACCTCGCCAAGTCGCGCTTCCTCGCCACGATGAGCCACGAGCTGCGCACGCCGCTCAACGCCATCCTGGGCTTCTCGGAGGTGATGAAGAACGAGGTGTTCGGCACCCATACGGCGCCGTCCTACCGCGAGTACTCGCACGACATCCACGACAGCGGGATGCACCTCCTGAACCTGATCAACGAGATCCTCGACCTGTCGCGGATCGAGGCGGGGCGCTACGAGCTGAACGAGGAGCCGGTGCAGCTCGCCCACGTGGTCGAGGAGTGCCGCCACATGATGGGCCTGCGGGCCAAGGCGAAGAACCAGACCTTCCACGACCTCGTCGACGGCTCGCTGCCGCGGCTCTGGGCCGACGAGCGGGCTCTGCGCCAGATCGTCCTGAACCTCCTGTCGAACGCCGTGAAGTTCACGCCCCCGGGCGGCGAGATCTGGCTGAAGGTCGGCTGGACCGCCTCGGGCGGGCAGTACGTCTCGGTGAAGGACAGCGGCCCGGGCATCCCCGAGGACGAGCTCGGCACGGTCCTGTCCTCGTTCGGGCGCGGCTCGCTCGCGATCAAGACCGCCGAGCAGGGCTCCGGCCTCGGCCTTCCGATCGTGAAGGGCCTCGTGGAGCTGCACGGCGGGCAGTTCCAGCTGTCCTCCAAGCCCCGCGAGGGCACCGAGGTGGTGGTGACCCTGCCGGCCGCCCGGGTCATGGACACGCTGCCGCCGGTCGAGGTCGAGCCGGACTTCGTGGGCCCCGTGCGCGGCCCCCTCAACCGCGCCGCCTGAGCGGCCCGTCGGGCCGCGCGCCCCGGCTCAGCCGAGCCCGCCGAGGGCGCAGACCCGCGCCCACTCGGCCTCGGTCACCGGCTGCACCGACAGCCGGGAATTGTTGACCAGCACCATGTCGGCGAGCGCCGCGTCGGCCTTGATCGCCTCGAGCGTGACCGGGCTCGGCAGCGCCCGCACGGCCCTGACGTCGACCATGCCGAAGCGGCCGGTCTCGTCGGTGTGGTCGGGATAGTAGGCGCGGATCACCGCCACGATGCCCACCACCGCCTTGCCCTCGTTCGAGTGGTAGAAGAAGCCCTCCTCGCCGACCTGCATGGCCATCAGCTGCTTCTTGGCGAGGTGGTTGCGCACGCCGTTCCAGTGCGTGCCGGCCTCCCCGGCCGCGACCTGCTGATCCCACGACCAGGTCGCGGGCTCGGATTTGAACAGCCAGTACGCCATCGCTGAAGTCCCAGTAGACCGCCCGGCCGGGCGGCGCGCCCCGCCATAGCCCAGCTTCGCCTCCCAGGAACAGGCCGGTCCGGCCCCGGCCGCGCGCGGGACCGGCGGTCAAGCAGAACCCGCGTAGAACGCCGCAGCTCTGCTATCGCAAGCCTTGGGCAAATATTAAATTCTGCATGCAAATAGCCGTATAGCGCGTCACGCACCAATCGCCGGTTGCATACATGATCTCAGTCATCGGTTGCTTTATCGGTGAACACAACCTGTGGCTGGTAGGCCTCGCGGCCCTGGTCTGCGCGCTGGCGAGCGGCACCGCGATCGAGCTCCTCACCCATGCCGGCCGGACCGGCGGCCGCGGCCGCTACGTCTGGGTCGCGGTGGCCGCCGCCGCCGGGGGATCGGGGATCTGGGCGACGCATTTCCTGGCGATGCTCGCCTTCGAGCCCGGGCTGCCGTCGGGCTACGGCGTCGGGCTGACGCTCCTCTCCTACGTGGACGCCGTCGCGATCACCGGGCTCGGCTTCGCCCTGGCCGTCTCCGGCCGGGCGGTCCAGGCGGGCCTCGGCGGCGCCGTGGTCGGCGGCGGCATCGCGACGATGCACTACACCGGCATGGCAGCCTATCAGGTGGCAGGACACCTCGCCTGGACTCCCGCGCTGGTCGTGGTCTCGGTCGGCCTCGGGGCGGGGCTCGGCGCCGCCGCCCTGGTGGTCGGCCTGTCGGCCACCACGTTCCGGGGCCGGTACGGCGGCGCCGCGCTGCTGATCCTGGCGATCTGCGGCCACCACTTCGCCGGCATGGGCGCGGTGACCCTGCATCCCGACCCCACCGTGGCGATCCCCTCGGGCGCGATCCGGAGCGGGTGGCTCGCCGCGGCCGTGGCGGTGGCGAGCTGCCTGATCCTGCTGCTCGCCGGCGCCGCCCTCGTGGTCGACCTGCGCGAGCGCCGCCGCGCCGACCTCGAGCGCGAGCGCCTGCGCAGCCTCGCCAACGCGGCCGTGGAGGGCCTCGTCGTCTGCCGCGGCGGCGAGATCGTCAGCGCCAACGAGGCCTTCGCCCGGCTCGCGGGCCTGGAGGCGGCCCTCCTGACGGGCCGGAGCCTCAGCACCTACCTGCCGGACCTCGTGCCCGGCTCAGGGACGGCCGACCAGCCCCTGGAGACCGAACTCGTCCCGGCGGCGGGCGCCCCCATTCCCGTCGAGGTGATCATGCGCCCGGTCGCCGAGTACGGGCGCCTGCCGCACCACGCCGTGGCGGTGCGCGACCTGCGCGCGCGGCGCCGGGCCGAGAGCGAGATCCACTACCTCGCCCACCACGACGCGCTCACCGGCCTCGCCAACCGCACGAGCTTCCACGCCCGGCTCGAGCGCGCGATGCGCGCCGCGGACGCCCAGGGCGGCCGGCTCGCGGTGCTGTGCCTGGACCTCGACCGCTTCAAGGAGGTCAACGACCTGTTCGGGCACGCCGCCGGCGACGCGATGCTGCGCGACCTCGCGCTGCGGGTCGGCGGTCTCCTCGATCCCGAGCAGCTGATGGCGCGGCTCGGCGGCGACGAGTTCGCCATCCTGACGCCGCAGGCGGAGGGACAGGCGGAGCGGCTGGCCGAGCGGATCCTCGCCACCCTGGCGGCGGTACCGGCCGCCTCCGGCCCGGTGATCGCCACCAGCATCGGCATCGCGGTCTATCCCGACGACGCCGCGGACCTGCGCGCGCTCCTGAGCCACGCCGACGCCGCCCTCTACCGGGCCAAGAGCGAGGGGCGCGGCACCTGCCGGCGCTACGACGCCAGCATGGGCGCCGAGATCCGCGACAGGCGCCAGCTCGAGCACGACCTCCGCCACGCGGTGGCGCGGGGCGAGCTGGAGCTCGTCTACCAGCCGCAGAGCCAGATCGAGTCCGGCACGGTCACGGGCTTCGAGGCGCTGCTGCGCTGGCACCATCCGGACAGGGGCGGCATCTCGCCGGCCGTGTTCATCCCGATCGCCGAGGAGACCGGGGCGATCCTCGAGATCGGCGCCTGGGTGCTGCGGGAGGCCTGCCGGGCGGCGGCCGGCTGGCCGAACCCGCTGGCGATCGCCGTCAACGTCTCGGCGGTGCAGCTCCACAACCCGCACTTCGTCCCGTTCGTCCACGGGACCCTGTACGAATCCGGATTGCGGGCGGAGCGCCTGGAGATCGAGATCACCGAGACCGCGCTGATCCGGGATCCGGCCCGGGCGCTCCTCACCCTGCGCCAGCTCAAGGCCCTCGGCGTGCGGATCGCCATGGACGATTTCGGCACCGGCTACTCGTCGCTGTCGAACCTGCGCGCCTTCCCGTTCGACCGGATCAAGATCGACGGCTCGTTCATCAGGGCGGTCCACAGCAACCCGCAGGGGGCCGCGATCGTGCGCTCCGTCCTGGGGCTGGGGCGCGGCCTCGGGCTCGCCGTGGTGGCGGAGGGCGTGGAGACCGCCGAGGAGCTGTCCTTCCTGGCCGGCGAGCAGTGCCACCTCGCTCAGGGCTACCTGCTGGGTCGGCCGGCGCCGATCGCGCGCTTCGCGGCCCACACCCACGGCCACGGCCAAGGACAAGGACAAGGCCACGCTGTGCCGGCGGCCTCGGTGGCGTGACGCGGGTTGCGGGCCGGGGCCGGCGTCAGTCGGTCTCCCCGCGCAGCGGACGGGCCAGCAGGCCGGCGATCACGTCGTCGACGCTGGCGGTGCCCGCCACGATGGCGGCGACGGCCGCCGCCACCGGCATCTCGATGCCCCTGGCGGCGGCCAGCCCGGCCAGCGCCGCGGCCGTGAACGCCCCCTCGGCGAGCTTGCCGCCCGCGGCCTCGGCCGGGCTCGCCCCGGCGCCGAGGCGCTGGCCGAAGGCGAAGTTGCGCGATTGCGGCGAGGAGGCGGTGAGCACGAGGTCGCCGAGGCCGGAGAGCCCCATCAGCGTCTCGGGCCGGCCCCCGAAGGTGCGGGCGAAGCGCATCAGTTCGGCGAAGGCCCGGGCGATCAGCGCCGCCCGGGCGCTCTCGCCGAGCCCGCGCCCGGCCACGATCCCGCAGGCGATGGCGAGCACGTTCTTGCCGGCGCCGCCGATCTCGACGCCGCGCACGTCGTCGGTGTGGTAGAGGCGGAAGCTCGGTCCCGACAGCAGCGCGCTCAGGGCGGCGGCGCGGCCGGCATCGGCCGCCGCCAGGGTCACGGCCGTGGGCAGGCCGCGGGCGACGTCGATCGCGAAGCTCGGGCCGGACAGGACCGCCACGGGCGTTCCCGGCGGCAAGACCTGCTCGGCCACCGCGCTGAGGAAGCTGTCGCTGCCGCGCTCGATCCCCTTGGCGCAGAGGATGACCGGCCCGGCCGTCGCCAGGGGTCCGCGCAGGGATTCCAGCACGCCGCGCACGGTCTGGGCGGGCACGACCAGGAGCGTCGCCCGGGCACAGGCGAGGTCGGCGGCCTCGCCCGTCGCCCGGATCGCCGGGTGGAGCGGCACGCCCGGCAGGTAGCGCGGATTCTCCCGCTGGGCCTGCAGGGCGGCGGCGGCCCCCGCGTCGCGCAGCCAGAGGGTGACGGGATGGCCGGCCCCGGCGGCGGCGTTGGCCAGCGCCGTGCCCCAGGCCCCGCCGCCGACGACGTTGATCGGGGTCTCGGCGCTCATGCCGCTTCCTCCCTGTCGGCGCAGTCCAGCCGGTAGAGCACGTGTTCGCGCAGCGGCCCCTCCGGCACCGCCGGGTGCGGGAATGTCCCGGCCGCGCGCATGCCGAGGCGCTCCATCACGGCGCGGGAGCGGCCGTTGCCGGCCGCCGTGAAGGCCACGACGCTGCGGATCCCGCAGCGCTCCGCGAGGTCGGCGCGGGCGAGCCGCGCGGCGCGCGTGGCGAGGCCGCGGCCCCAGGAGTCGCGCGCGAGGCGCCAGGCCAGCTCGACCGTCGAACCGGGCCGGTCGCCGCCCGGGAAGGGCAGGGGCCGCAGGATTCGCATCGCGCCGGCGAAGCCGACGAACCGGCCCGCGTGTTCCAGGGCCCAGGGGCCGAACCCGTCCGCCACGAAGCGGCGGTCGAGGAGGCCGGCCTCGGCTTCGCTCTCCGTCGCGGTCCGGGTCCGGGGACAGTGAGCCATCACCGCCGGATCGGCGTTGAGCGCCGCGAACGGCGCCGCGTCCTCCGGGCGCCAGCGGCGCAGGGTCAGGTCGCCGTCGCGGAGAGCCGCGGGCACCGGCGCCAGGGCGATCTTGCCGCGCCACGCGAGCGAGCGGCGGTTGAGGAGGGCGAGATCCGCGCGCCCCGCGAGCACCGCCTCGCCGAGCGCGATCGCCAGCTCCAGCTGCGCGAGGGGCATGGTGGCGTGGGCGGGCGGGCGGACATGGTCGCGCCAGGCACCGCCGCAGGCGTGGTCCAGGAGGATGCGGGCGAAGCAATGGTCGAGCCGCACCGGCCAGCCCGGCCGGGCGGCCCCGGGCAGGCGGCGCTCCACCAGGTCCCGCCAGTGGGCGCGCCGGTCCGCCGCGCTCATCCGGCCGGGACCGCCGCGCGGGCCGGGGCGGCCGCCAGCGGCCAGCGGGGCCGCGCCGGGGCGGTGAGGTCGTCCACCAGCCCGAGGCGCAGGCGCTCCAGCCCGGCCCAGGCGATCATCGCGCCGTTGTCGCCGCAGAGGGGCAGGGGCGGGGCCACGAAGCTCAGGCCCGCCTCGCCCGCGAGGGACGCGAGCGCCCGCCGGACGGCGCCGTTGGCCGCCACGCCCCCCGCCGCCACCAGGGCGGTCGGGCGTCCGGCGACGTCCGAGAAGGCGCGCAGGGCGACCCGGGCGCGGTCCACCACCACGTCGACCACGGCGGCCTGGAAGCTCGCGCAGAGATCGGCGACGTCGCGCTCGGCCAGCGGGGCGATCCGCTCGGCCTCGATCCGCACGGCGGTCTTGAGGCCCGAGAGGGAGAAGTCGGCCTCGCGGCGGCCGAGCATCGGCCGGGGCAGGGCGAAGCGCTCGGGATCGCCGGCCTCGGCCACGCGCTCGACCTCGGGGCCGCCGGGATAGCCGAGGCCCAGGAGCTTGGCGACCTTGTCGAAGGCCTCGCCGATGGCGTCGTCGACGGTGGAGCCGAGGCGCACGTAGTCGCCGACGCCGCGCACGGCGACGAGCTGGGTGTGGCCGCCCGAGACCAGGAGCAGCAGGTAGGGGAATGCGATGCCGTCGGTGAGCCGCGCCGTGAGGGCGTGGGCCTCCAGGTGGTTGACGGCGAGCAGGGGCTTGCGGGTCACGAGCGCCAGGGTCTTGGCGGTGACGAGGCCGACCAGCACGCCGCCGATCAGCCCGGGCCCGGCCGCCACCGCGATGCCGTCGAGGTCCCGGAAGCCGGTCCCGGCCCGGTCGAGGGCGCGGGCGATCAGCCGGTCGAGCACCTCGACATGGGCGCGGGCGGCGATCTCCGGCACGACGCCGCCGTAGGCCGCGTGCTCGGCGATCTGACTGAGCACCTCGTTGGCGCGGATCTGAGCGCCCCCCTCCTCGTCGACCGACACCACCGCGGCGGCGGTCTCATCGCAGGTGGTCTCGATGCCGAGCACGGTCTTCTGCACGCGCGGAACTCCTTGGTCCGGGCTCATCCTATCCGGCGGCGGCGGCGGCGCGAAGGCGGCCGGTCCCCGCCCGGACCCGGAGCGTGGTGGATGCGCGCCGCCCTCCGTCCAGGAGGGCGGCGCGCGAGCCGTCGTCAGTCGACGGCGACCATGACGTCGGAGGCCTTGATCACCGCGTAGGCGGGACCGCCGGCGACGAGCTTGAGGGCCTCGACGGCCTCGTTGGTGATCGAGGCGGTGACCACCTGGCCGGGGCTGATCTCGATCCTCACGTGGGAGGTGGTCGCCCCCTTCTCCACCGAGACGACCGTACCCTTGAGAACGTTGCGCGCGCTGATCTTCATGGTCTTCTGCCAATCTCCACGAGCGGCACCGGAACGGGCCGCGGGGCGGCCCCGGGCCGGTCTCCTACAGCATGGCGGAGCCCGGCGCGACCGCCTCAGCGCGGATCGGCCCCGGGCGCGCCGGGCTCGTCCTCGGGGACCGGCGCGGCGCCCCAGGCGGCGAGCGCGGCGTTGAGGTCTTCGAGGACGAAGTGCCGGGCGCTGTCCCGGTCGTAGCCTTCCGCGAGGAGTTCGTCGTAATCCGTGAAGACGTGGCGCGCGTAGGCCACGAAGGCGAGGCGGGCCGCCGTCTCGGGGGCGGCCCGGCGGAGGCCGGGGCTCGCCAGCGCCCGGTCGAGGGCGGCCTCCGCCTCGAAATCCGGCAGGCGCGGGGCGAGGCGGGCTAGGGCCGCGGCGACGGCCTCCCGGCGGTTCAGGGGCGGACCGGCGCTCACCGGGGATCTGCCGTCGGCATGATTTTAAAGGTGTGATCGGGTAGGATCGCCGCCAGATGAGGCGGGGCCGGCACAGGATCCTCCGCCGGGGAGATCACGTCCATGGCAATTCTTCGTCCCGCGCTGCTTCTCGGCCTCCTGCTCGGGGCGACGCCGGCGCTGGCCCAGAGCCCGGCTCCGGGCGCGGGCCCAGGCCCCGCCGCCCCGGCCGGCCCCATCGTGGGCGGCCGCCGGGTCACCCCCATGAGCCAGACCAAGCCGACGGGCAACGCCGCGGCCACCGGGTTGCCGCAGCCCGTGAGCCAGGCCGAGATGATCAAGGCTCAGAAGGCCGCCGAGGCCCGCTCGAAGGCCTGGGACAGCAAGATGCGGCACACGATGGGCTCGATCTGCCACGGCTGCTGAGGCCCGCGCCCCGTCCCGGGTGCCGGAGGCCGGCCTTCGGGACGAGGGTATCGAAACGCGAAGGGGACGCCCGAACGGGCAGCCCCTCCATCGGTCGCCGGGGCGACAGGATCAGCGGGAGTAGAACTCGATGACGAGGTTCGGCTCCATCTGCACCGGGTAGGGCACCTCGGACAGGCTGGGGATGCGGGTGACGCGGGCGGTCATCTTGGCGTGGTCGGCCTCGATGTAGTCCGGCACGTCGCGCTCGGAGAGCTGCGTCGCCACGATGACGATCTCGAGCTGGCGGGACGACTCCTTGACCTCGATGAGGTCGCCGGCCTTCACCTGGTAGCTCGGGATGTTGACGCGGACGCCGTTCACCTTGACGTGGCCGTGGTTGACGAACTGGCGCGCGGCGAACGGGGTCGCGACGAACTTCGCCCGGTAGACCACGGCGTCGAGGCGGCGCTCGAGCAGGCCGACGAGGTTCTCGCCGGAATCGCCGCGCAGGCGGATCGCCTCGGCGTAGTAGCGGCGGAACTGCTTCTCGGTGATGTTGCCGTAGTAGCCCTTGAGCTTCTGCTTGGCGCGCAGCTGCGTGCCGAAGTCGCTCATCTTGCCCTTGCGGCGCTGGCCGTGCTGGCCGGGGCCGTACTCGCGGCGGTTGACGGGGCTCTTCGGGCGGCCCCAGATGTTCTGGCCCATGCGGCGGTCGAGCTTGTGCTTCGCCTGAATCCGCTTCGACATATCTTCCGCGTCCTCTCGTGACGAGAATGAGGAACGCGCCCTCCTTTTCCCGGCCCTTCGCGGTCCGGGACGACAGGGCGGGAGGATCCCGCCCACGGGTGCGCGTGAAAACGCGACGGGGCCCCGTGCGGAGCCCCATCGACGGGCGGGTCTTTAGGGGACGGACGCGCCGCGGTCAACCGGGAGAGGTCAGATGAACGAGTCAGTCGCGCTCCGGCGCGGTGCGCCCGCGGACGCGGACGCGATCCGGGCGCTGGTGGAGGCGGCCTACACGAAGTGGATCCCGGTGATCGGCCGCCTGCCGATCCCCATGCGGGCGGACTACGCGCAGGCTCTGCGGGACCACCGCTTCGACCTGCTGGTGGCCGGCCCGGATCTCGCCGGCCTGATCGAGACGCGGACCGAGGCCGATCACCTTCTGGTCGTCAACGTCGCGGTGCATCCGGCCTTCCAGGGCCGGGGCTTCGGCAGCCGGCTGATGGGACGCGCCGACGCGGTCGCGGGCGAGGCCGGGCTGACGCGACTGCGCCTCTACACCAACAAGAAGTACACGGCGAACCTGCGCCTCTACGGGGCACTCGGCTACCGGGTGGAGCGGGAGGAGCTCTACGACGGACCGGGTCGGACCCGCGACGACGACGTCACCGTGCACATGGTGAAGGACCTGGTTTGAGGAAATCGGCGCCGGCCCTGCCGCCATCGCGCGCGCAGCGAAGCGACCCGGAGTCGCGCCGCCGTCGAGCATGGCGCCTCTGGGTCGCTTCGCTCCCCACGCAGAGACGGGACGTCTGCCGGCTCCCCTCAGGTCACCACGCTCGGCTCAGGCCTTCCGGTGCGCGGCGCGATCTCGGCGATCGCGCGGGCTGCGGCGGCCACCGGGGCCAGCACCTCGGCCACGGCCAAGTCGAGCCGGTCCGGCGCGTTCTCGTAGCGCTCCAGGTAGACCCGCAGCGTCGCCCCGGCGGTGCCGGTGCCCGAGAGCCGGAACACCGCCCGCGCGTCCTCGGCGAAGCCGATCCGGATGCCCTGGCGCTCGGTGAGCGAGCCGTCGACCGGGTCGCGGTAGGCGAACTCGTCGGCCGTCGACACCGTGAGGTCGCCGATCCGCGTGCCCGGCAGCCCGGCGAGCTTCTCGCGGAGCGCGTCCATCAGGCCGTTGGCGGCGTCGGAATCGACCTCCTCGTAATCGTGGCGGGCGTAGTAGTCGCGCCCGTAGGCGCGCCAATGCGCCCGCACCAGCGCGTCGGCGCGCTCGCCGGTGGCGGCCAGGATGTTGAGCCAGAGCAGCACCGCCCAGAGCCCGTCCTTCTCGCGCACGTGGTTCGAGCCGGTGCCGGCGCTCTCCTCGCCGCACAGGGTGATGAGGCCCGCATCCAGCAGGTTTCCGAAGAACTTCCAGCCGGTGGGTGTCTCGTAGGCCTCGATGCCGAGGGCGGCGGCGACCCGGTCGGCGGCGCGGCTCGTGGGCATGGACCGCGCGACACCGGCGAGCCCGCCGGCGTAGCCCGGCGCCCGGTGGGCGTGGGCGGCGAGCAGGGCGAGGCTGTCGCTCGGCGTCACGAACAGGCCCGGCGCCACGATCATGTTGCGGTCGCCGTCGCCGTCCGAGGCCGCGCCGAAATCCGGCGCGGCCGGGCCCTGCATCAGGTCGAACAGGTCGTGGCAGTGGACCGGGTTCGGGTCCGGGTGGTGGCCGCCGAAATCCTCCTTCGGCACGGCGTTGACCACCGTGCCGGCGGGGGCGCCGAGCATCCCTTCGAGGATCGCCGTCGCGTACGGCCCCGTCACCGCGCTCATGGCGTCGAAGCGCATGCGGAAGCCGGAGGCGAACAGCCGCGACACCGCGTCGAAGTCGATCAGCGTGCGCATCAGCTCGGCGTAGTCGGCCACCGGGTCGATCACCGTGACCGTCATGGCGCCGAGGCGGGTGTCGCCGAGCGTGTCGAGGTCGAGGTCCGGGGCCTCGACGACGCGGTACTCGGTCAGCGCCTTGGCCCGCGCGAAGATCGCGTCGGTGACGGTTTCCGGCGCCGGGCCGCCGTTGGCGGCGTTGAACTTGATGCCGAAATCGCCCTCCGGGCCGCCTGGGTTGTGGCTCGCCGAGAGGACGATGCCGCCGAGCGCCTTGGCCTTCCGGATCACGCAGGAGGCGGCCGGCGTCGAGAGCAGGCCGCCCTGCCCGACCAGGACCCGGCCGAAGCCGTTTCCGGCGGCCAGCCGCAGCGTCTTCTGCACCACCTCGCGGTTGAGGAACCGGCCGTCACCGCCGAGCACCAGGGTGGCGCCCGCCCTGTCGGGCAGGGTGTCGAAGATCGCCTGGACGAAGTTCTCGACGTAGTTCGGCTGCCGGAACACCGGCACCTTCTTGCGCAGGCCGGAGGTGCCCGGCTTCTGGTCGGGGAAGGGCGTAGTGGCGACAGTGGTCGGAGTCGTCATAAGCGGGCGTCTCCCGGGATCCTGCGCCTCAATGCCCGCCCGGAGGCGCGGCGTCACCAGCCCCGGCGACAGGGGCGGGCTTTTATCACGCGGTTTCGCCGGATCGGGCGACGGAACCCGCCGCCTGTCCGCCGCCGGCCGCCCCGGAGCGTTGCGCCCGCCGGCACCCGCCGGTTCAATCGCCCGAGCCGCCGGACAAGGCGGACCGGAGGAAACCATGGCGGACAGACCGATGCGGACAGATCCGAACGGGGCACGACCGGGCCGGGGCCTGGCCCGGCGCGAGCTGGTCGGGGCGCTCGCCGCCGGGGCGGCGGTCGCGGCCGCGGCGGCCCCTGCCGTCGCGGCTCCCGCGGCCCGGCTGGCCACGGAAGAGTTCCGCCTGCCCTGGAGCGAGCCGGGCGTCGACATCTACGTGCGCAACAAGCGCCCGGCCGGCACCGACACGTTCCCGGGCGACCGGATCCTGCTCTACGTGCACGGCTCGACCTACCCGTCCTCCACGGCCTTCGACCTGCCGCTCGGCGGGATGTCGGCCATGGACTACCTCGCGGGCCTCGGCTTCGACGTCTACTGCGTGGACCTGCCGGGGTACGGCCTGTCGGGGCGCCCGGCCGCCATGGACGCGCCGCCGGACGACAACCCGCCGCTGATGCGCACGCCCGACGCCGCCAAGGTGGTGGGGCAGGTCGTCGACTTCATCAAGAAGCGGCACGGCGTCGAGAAGATCGACCTGATGGGTTGGTCCTGGGGGACCTCCACCATGGGGCTCTACACCAGCACCCACAACGACAGCGTCAACCGCCTCGTCCTCTACGCGCCGCAATGGCTCGCGCGCACGCCGGGCCTGATCGGCGGCGGTGGCAAGGTCGGGGCCTACCGCACCGTCAGCCGGGACAGCGCCCGGGCCCGCTGGCTGACCGGGGTGCCCGAGGACAAGAAGGCCGACCTGATCCCGGCGGGCTGGTTCGACCAGTGGGCCGACGCGACCTTCGCGACCGACGCGGCCGGCGCGAAGCGGTCGCCGCCGGTCCTGCGCGCGCCGAACGGCACGGTCGCCGACAAGGACGCCTACTGGGCGGCCGGCAAGCCGCTCTACGACCCGGGCGAGATCCGCGTGCCGGTGCTGATCATCCACGCCGAGTGGGACGCCGACCTGCCGAGCTACCAGGCGCAGGAATACTTCACCAAGCTCACCCACGCCCCGTACAAGCGCTTCGTCGAGCTTGGGGAGGGCACCCACACGGTGATGATGGAGAAGAACCGCATGCAGTTCCTCCACGCCGTCGGGGCGTTCCTCACGGAGGCGGACCCGCAGGCGCTGAACTGAGGCGCCTCGGCACAAGGTCCGCGGCGGCCAGCCCGGCCGCCGCGGGAGGCTCGCCCTACTCCGCCGCCTGCCGGGCCGCGTAGCCCAGCCGCTCGTTCAGCGCGCGGATCAGCTTGGCGGCCGCCTCGGCGATCACCGTGCCGGGCGGGAAGATCGCCGCCGCGCCGGCCGCCGTCAGCGCCTCGTAGTCGCCCGGCGGGATGACGCCGCCGATGGCGATCATCACGTCGTCGCGGCCCTGCTCGGTGAGCGCCGCCTTCAGCTCCGGCACCAGCGTCAGGTGGCCGGCCGCCAGCGACGAGACGCCGACGATGTGGACGTCGTTCTCCACCGCCTGCCGGGCGGCCTCGGCCGGCGTAGCGAAGAGCGGCCCGATATCCACGTCGAAGCCGAGATCCGCGAAGGCCGAGGCGATCACCTTCTGGCCGCGGTCGTGACCGTCCTGGCCCATCTTGGCGACCAGGATGCGCGGCCGGCGGCCGTCGTTCTCCTCGAACGCCTCGACCAGCGCCCGGACTTCCTCGACCACAGGCGACATGCCCCCCACCTCGCGCTTGTAGACGCCGGAGATCGAGCGGATCTCGGCGCGGTGCCGGCCCCAGGCCTTCTCCAGGGCCTCGGAAATCTCACCCACCGTCGCCTTGGCGCGGGCCGCGTCGACGGCGAGTTCGAGCAGGTTGCCGGTGCCGTCGGCGGCTTTCGTGAGCGCGTCGAGCCGGTCCGCGACCGTCGCCTCGTCGCGCTCGGCGCGCAGGCGCTTGAGCTTGTCGATCTGGAGCCGGCGGACGTTGCCGTTGTCCACCCGCAGCAGCTCGATCGCCATCTCGTCGTCGGCCCGGAACTTGTTCACGCCCACGATGGTCTGGCGGCCGGAATCGATCCGGGCCTGGGCCCGGGCCGCGGCCTCCTCGATGCGCAGCTTCGGGATGCCGGCCTCGATCGCCTTGGCCATGCCACCGAGCCCATCGACCTCGCGGATGTGCTCCCAGGCGCGCGCCACCATGTCGGCGGTGAGCTTCTCCACATAGTAGGAGCCGCCCCAGGGATCGACGATCCGGGTGGTGCCGCTCTCCTGCTGGAGGAACAGCTGGGTGTTGCGGGCGATCCGGGCCGAGAAGTCGGTCGGCAGCGCCAGCGCCTCGTCCAGCGCGTTGGTGTGGAGCGACTGCGTGCCGCCCTGCGTCGCCGCCATCGCCTCGATGTTGGTGCGGGTGACGTTGTTGAACACGTCCTGGGCGGTGAGCGACCAGCCCGACGTCTGCGAGTGGGTGCGCAGGGCGAGCGACTTCTCCGATTTCGGATCGAACCCCTTCACGAGCTTCGCCCAGATCAGGCGCGCGGCCCGCATCTTGGCGACCTCCATGAAGAAGTTGGTCGAGATCGCCCAGAAGAACGACAGGCGCGGGGCGAACTGGTCGATGGTCAGCCCGGCCGCCAGCCCGGCCTTGATGTACTCGACGCCGTCGGCGAGCGTGTAGGCGAGCTCCAGGTCGTTCGTGGCGCCGGCCTCCTGCATGTGGTAGCCGGAGATCGAGATCGAGTTGAACTTCGGCATGTTCTTCGACGTGTAGGCGAAGATATCCGAGATGATCCGCATCGATCCCTTGGGGGGATAGATGTAGGTGTTGCGGACCATGAACTCCTTGAGGATGTCGTTCTGGATCGTGCCCGCGAGCTTCTGCGGCGGCACGCCCTGCTCCTCGGCGGCCACGATGTAGAGGGCGAGGATCGGCAGCACGGCGCCGTTCATCGTCATCGACACGGTCATCTCGTCCAGCGGGATGCCGGAGAACAGCGTGCGCATGTCGTAGATCGAGTCGATCGCCACGCCCGCCATGCCGACATCGCCCGAGACGCGGGGATGGTCGGAATCGTAGCCGCGGTGGGTGGCGAGGTCGAAGGCCACCGACAGGCCCTTCTGCCCGGCCGCGAGGTTGCGGCGGTAGAAGGCGTTCGAATCCTCGGCCGTGGAGAAGCCGGCATATTGCCGGATCGTCCAGGGCTGGGTGACGTACATGGTCGGGTAGGGGCCGCGCAGGAACGGCGCGATCCCCGGATAGGTGTCGAGGAACTCGATGCCCTCCCGGTCCTCCGGCCCGTAGCGGCCCTTCACCGGGATGCCCTCCGGCGTCATCCAGGGCTCGCCGAGCGCCGGGGCCGACACCGCGAGCGATTCGCCTGAGAACGGGACTTCGGCGAAGTTCGGGATGCGGGAGGTCATGGCGTTGACTCGTTGTGGCGTTTGTCACGCCATTATAGGGACCCGCTCGGAGCGGGCTACTCCCCTATCGGTCAAGCCTCGCGCGGAGGCCGCGCGGCGCCGGCGCCCCAGCAGGCCTCAGCGCGTCTCGGCGTCCCGGTCCCCCGGGCCGCGCCGCAGCAGGTAGATCACGGCGCCGGCGAGCATCAGCGCCATCCCGTACCACGTGATCGCGTAGACGAGGTGGTTGTTGGGGAAGGCGATCACCGTCAGGCCGCCCACCGGCAGGCCGCCCGGATTGGGTGTCGCGTCCGCGTCCACGAAGTAGGGGGCGACCTCGGTCAGGTCCCGGGCGGCGGCGATCGCCGCCACGTCGCGGGAATACCAGCGGCCGTCCTTCGGATCGTTGGAGCGCAGGAACGCCCCCCCGGGCTCGGTCAGCCGCAGGAGGCCGGTCACCGTGGTCTCGCCCGCGACCTGCCCGGCCGCCCGGGTCGCCGGGTCCCGCCGGTCGCCGGGCACGAAGCCGCGATTGACCAGCACGACGGTCCCGTCCGGCCGCCGCAGGGGCGTCAGCACCCAGAAGCCGCCGCCCATCTCGGTGACGGCCTGAACCAGGGTCTCGCGATCGTGCAGGAAGGTGCCGGAGAGCCGGACATGCCGGTAGGCGTCGTCGGAGCCGACGCGCGGCCACGCGGCGGCGCCGGGCGCCGGTACGGGCGGCGCGTGGACCCGGGCATCGACCCGGGCGATCAGGTCGAGCTTCCAGGCCCGCCGCTCCACCTGCCAGGTCCCGAGCCCCAGCAGCACCAGGAAGACGAGGCCCGCGCCGGCGCCGAACACGGCGCGCCGCAGCAACGAGAGCGGGGCCGGGGAGGGGCCCGGATCGGACCCCCCTCCCGACCCCGCGGGTCTCGAAACCGAACGCGCGCTCAGCGGGCGTTCTTCATGACGTCGTGGGCATCCATCGGCATCATGTTGTGGTTGAGGTGGTACATGACCCACACCGAGCCGGCGAGCATGATCACCACCAGCGTGATGGTGAAGATCAGCGCCATGAAGGTCCAGCCGCCCTCCGACTTCGTGCTCATGTGCAGGAAGTAGATGACGTGCACGACCATCTGGACGCCGCCGAGCGCCAGGATCACCAGGGTGGTGACGAGGCTGTTGTCGAGCACGTTGCCCATCACCAGCCAGAACGGGATCACCGTCAGGATCACCGACAGGACGAAGCCCGTCATGTAGCTCTGGAAGGTGCCGTGCCCGCCCTCGCTGTGGGCGTCGTGGTGGCCGTGCCCGGCGGCGGCGTTGTGAACGTCGGCGCTCATTCGAGCACTCCCATCAGGTAGACGACGGTGAAGACGCCGATCCAGATCAGGTCGAGGAAGTGCCAGAACATCGACAGGCACATCAGCCGGCGCTTGTTCTCGACGATCAGGCCGCGCTTGCTGACCTGCACCATCAGCACGACGAGCCACAGGATGCCCATCGAGACGTGCAGGCCGTGCGTCCCGACCAGGGTGTAGAACGAGGACAGGAACGCGCTGCGCCAGGGCGGCGCGCCCTCGTGGAACAGGTGGACGAACTCCCGGATCTCCAGGGCCACGAAGGCGACGCCGAACAGGCCGGTGATGGCGAGCCAGATCTGCGTCTGCTTCACCCGGTCCCGGTCCATCTCCAGCATGGCGAAGCCGTAGGTGATGGACGAGAACAGCAGCATGGCGGTGTTCACCGCGATGCCCGGCAGGTCGAACAGCTCCTTCGGGGTGGGGCCGGCCGCGTAGCTGCGCCCGAGCACCCCGTAGGTCGCGAACAGGGTCGCGAAGATGAGGCAGTCGCTCATCAGGTAGAGCCAGAACCCGAGCATGGTCGAGCCCTCGGAATGATGGCCCTCCTCGTCGGTCTGGTAGAAGACCGGCGCCGCGGCGCCGGGGGGTGCAGTCTCCGCGTGCATCATCGGATCACGCCATCTCCAGTTCGCGCGTCCGCTGACCTTCCGTCCGACTGACGACGTCGGCGGGAATGTAGTAGTCGCGATTGTAATTAAAGGTGTGGGCAATCGCCACGACGAAGATCGCCACGAAGCTGAGGATCGCCAGCCACCAGACGTACCAGACCATGGCGATGCCGAAGGTGAAGTTCAGCGCCGCCAGGATCGCGCCGGCCGCGGTGTTCTTGGGCATGTGGATCGGCCGGTAGCCCTTGAGCGGGCGGTCGAAGCCGCGGTTCTTCATGTCCCACCACGCGTCGGAATCGTGGACCACCGGCGTGAAGGCGAAGTTGTAGTCCGGCGGCGGCGAGGAGGTGGACCATTCCAGCGTCCGGCCGCCCCACGGGTCGCCGCTGAGGTCGCGCAGCTTGTCGCGGTTCCGGATCGAGACCACGAACATGATGATCTGCGAGGCGATGCCGCAGGCGATGAGCGCCGCGCCGATGGCCGCGATCACGAACCAGATCTGCAGCGACGGGTCGTCGAAGTGCTGCATGCGCCGGGTCACGCCCATCAGGCCGAGCACGTAGAGCGGCATGAAGGCGACGTAGAACCCGGTCACCCAGAACACGAGGGCCATCTTCCCCCAGAACTCGTCGAGCTTGAAGCCGAAGGCCTTGGGGAACCAGAAGGTCACGCCGGCGAACATGCCGAACAGCACGCCGCCGATGATCACGTTGTGGAAGTGCGCGATCAGGAACAGCGAGTTGTGCAGGACGAAGTCCGCCGGGGGCACAGCGAGCAGGACGCCGGTCATGCCGCCGATCACGAAGGTGACGATGAACGCCACCACCCACAGCATCGGCACCTCGAACCGGATCCGGCCGCGGTACATCGTGAACATCCAGTTGAAGATCTTCGCGCCCGTCGGGATCGAGATGATCATGGTCGTGATCCCGAAGAACGAGTTCACGTCCGCGCCCGAGCCCATCGTGAAGAAGTGGTGCAGCCACACGAGGTAGGCGAGGATGGTGATCACCACCAGCGCGTAGACCATCGAGGTGTAGCCGAACAGGCGTTTGCCGCAGAAGGTCGAGGTGATCTCCGAGAACACGCCGAAGGCCGGCAGGATCAGGATGTAGACCTCCGGGTGACCCCAGATCCAGATCAGGTTGAAGTACAGCATGGCGTTGCCGCCGAGGTCGTTCGTGAAGAAGTGCGTGCCGACGTAGCGGTCGAGCGACAGCATCGCGAGAACGGCCGTGAGGATCGGGAAGGCGGCCACGATCAGGATGTTGGTGCACAGCGACGACCAGACGAAGATCGGCAGCTTCATCATGGTCATGCCGGGCGCCCGCATCTTCACGATGGTGGCGATCAGGTTGATCCCTGAGAGCAGCGTCCCGATGCCGGCGATCTGCAGGGCCCAGATGTAGTAGTCGACGCCGACGCCGGGGCTCATCGCCGCCCCCGAGAGGGGCGGGTAGGCCAGCCAGGTGGCGCGGGAGAACTCGCCGACGAACAGCGAGACCATCACCAGCATGCCGCCGGCGACCGTCATCCAGAAACTGAAATTGTTCAGGAACGGGAAGGCGACGTCGCGGGCGCCGATCTGCAGCGGCACGGCGAAGTTCATGAGCCCCGTGACGAACGGCATCGCCACGAAGAAGATCATGATCATGCCGTGGGCGGTGAAGATCTGGTCGTAGTGGTGCGGCGGCAGGAAGCCCTGCTGGTCGCCGAACGCGACCGCCTGCTGCGAGCGCATCAGGATCGCGTCGGCGAAGCCGCGCAGCAGCATGATGCCCGCGAAGATGCAGTACATGATGCCGATCTTCTTGTGGTCGATCGACGTGATCCAGTCACGCCACATCGGCCCCCAGAAGCGGTAGTAGGTGATGACGCCGAGCACGGTGAGGCCGACGACGGCCACGCCGGCGAACGTCCCCTGCAGGATCGGCTCGTGATAGGGGATCTGCTCGATCGTGAATCGCCCGACGAGCAGCTGCTGTAGGTCCAGGTTTGCGAACATGGGATCGGCCCGTTCAGTGGGTTCGACGGCGACCGCCGGTTGTGTGTGTGGAGTCCGCTGTCAGCACGCGCGGCCTCACTGGTTCAGCTGCTTCGGGGCGATCTGGATGCCCCCGCTCCGACCCCCGCCGGAGCCCTGGCCCGTGGCGTCGGGCGGCGTCGTCTGGCCCCGGACGTCCGGGTTGCCCATGTCGGGTCGCGGCTGCATGCCCTGCGGCTGCGTCTGGCCGTGCGGCGCCGTTCCGGAGGCCGGCGCCGTCGCGCCCGGCCCCTCGACGCCGCGCTCGGCGAGGCGGTTGTCGTACCGGAGACGCGCGTAGTTCTCCGCGGCCTCCGCGCCGGTGGCGCCGCCTTGCGCGTCGATCTTCGCCATCTCGCCGACGCACATCTGGTCGGGCCGGGGGCACATGCCGATGATCCGGTCGTACAGGCCCTTCATGTAGGACTTGTAGAACCGCGCCGGCTCGGCCTCGCTCGGCTCCTCCAGCTTCAGGTAGGCCTCCTGGGTCAGCTCGCCGCCCTCGGCCTTGGCCTTGGCGATCCACTGGTCGAACTTGTCGGTGGTCAGGCCGTGGAACTTGAAGAACATGTTGGAGAAGCCGGCGCCGCTGTAATGCGCCGAGCGGCCCTCGTAGGCGCCCTCGCGGTTGATCACCGCGTGGAGCTGGGTCTGCATGCCCGGCATCGCGTAGACCATGCCGGCCAGCGTGGGCACGTAGAACGTGTTCATCACGTCGGTGGCGGTGATCTTGAACCGGATCGGCCGGTCCACCGGCGCGGCCAGCTCGTTGACCGTGGCGATCCCGTATTGCGGGTAGAGGAACAGCCACTTCCAATCCATGGCCACGGCCTCGACCTCGAGCGGCACCGTCCCGGCCGGGACGTCGCGCTTCGGGTCGATCTTGCTGAGCGGCCGGAACGGATCGAGGGTGTGGGTCCCGATCCACGTGAGGGCGCCCAGGGCGATGATGATCATCAGCGGCGCCGTCCAGATCAGCACCTCGAGCTGCGTCGAGTGGTGCCATTCGGGATCGTAGACCGCGTCCTGGTTGCTGGCGCGGTAGCGCCACGCGAAGATCAGCGTGAAGGCGATCACCGGGACGATGATCAGGAGCATCAGCCCGGTCGCCGCCAGCACGAGGTTGCGCTGCTGCTCGGCGACGTAGCCAGCCGGGTGCAGGACCACGAAGTTGCAGCCGCCGAGCAGGGTCAGGAGCGGCAGGGCGAGGAGCGGCAGGAGGCGCCGAGCGCGACCGCCTCGGCGGGTCGCGGTGTCGGTCCTGTCCGGTCGATGGATCGTGGATGTCACAGCACGCGTCTCGTCATCCCAGGCCGCTGCCGCGGCACTTCTGCCATGCCGCTGCCGCGGCGCTTCTGCCGTGCCGCGCGAGGCGGCGTTCCAGTCAGCTCACGGGCGGGCCGGGCGGCCTGCGCCGCCGGCCGCCGACTCACATCTGGCGCAGTTCCGACCGGTCGGTGAACAGGGCCACGAGGCTGCAGACCGCGCCGGAGAGGAGGTAGACGCCGATCATCGCCAGGCCGTAGCGCTGCGACAGGAACAGGGCCACCAGGGGCGCGAAACCGGCCCCGATCAGCCACGCGAAGTCGGAGGTCAGCGCCGCGCCGGTGTAGCGGTAGCGGTTGCCGAGGCGGGCGCTCACCGCTCCCGCGGTCTGGCCGTAGGCGAGGCCGAGCAGCATGAAGCCGATCGTGACGTAGATGGTCTGGCCGATGGCGCTCTCGCCGAACAGGAGCGGCGCGATGATGCTGCCGACGGCGAAGAAGCCGATCAGCGAGCTGCTCATGATCAGGCAGTTGCGGCGGCCGATCTGGTCGGCGATCAGCCCCGAGGCCGCCACCGCGCCGGCGCACACGATCGCGCCGGAGAACTGCACGATCAGGAACTCGCCCGGCGAGCGGGTCGTGCTGTTCAGCGCGAGCCACGCGATCGGGAAGATCGTCACGAGGTGGAACAGCGCGAAGGCGGCGAGCGGCACGAAGGCGCCGCGGACCACGTCGCCGGCGTGGTGGCGGAACAGCTCCAGGGCCGGGACCGGGCGCAGCCGGTCGAGGTCCATCATCCGGGCGAACTCGTCGGTGGCGACGAGGCGCAGCCGGGCGAACAGCGCGACCACGTTGATGGTGAAGGCGCAGTAGAACGGGAAGCGCCAGCCCCAGTCGATGAAATCGGCCTCGTCGAGATTGACGATGAAGAACGCGAACAGGGCGCTCGCCACCATGAAGCCCAGAGGCGCGCCGAGCTGCGGGATCATCGCGTACCAGCCGCGGCGCTCCCGCGGGGCGTTCATGGCGAGCAGCGAGGCGAGGCCGTCCCAGGCGCCGCCGAGGGCGAGGCCCTGCAGGATCCGCAGGCCGGCCAGGATGTAGACCGCCGAGATGCCGATGCTGTCGTAGCGCGGCAGGAAGCTCACCGCCGCCGTCGACCCGCCGAGCAGGAACAGGGCCGTGGTCAGCTTGACGCTGCGGCCGTGGCGCCGGTCGATCGCCATGAACAGCACGGTGCCGAGCGGCCGGGCGATGAAGGCGAGGGCGAAGATCGAGAAGGCGTAGAGGGTGCCCTTCAACGGGTCGACGAAGGGGAAATACACCTTCGGGAAGACCAGCACGCAGGCGATGCCGAACACGAAGAAGTCGAAGTATTCGGACGCGCGTCCGATCACCACGCCGATAGCGATCTCGTTGGGGTGGACCTTGTGGTCTCCCATCGCCTGCTGGGCGTCGCGCTCCAGGCCCGCGACCGTAGGGGTGTTCGCACTCATCTCTGATTGTCGCCCTCGCCGCGCGCCCGTGGGGACGCCTTGGCCGGAACTGCCTCTTGCGGCATGTCCAGAGGTACCGCAACCGGCTCCGGACGCAAGTTTACCCACTGACGCATGCATAGCACCGCGCGGTCGCGACCACCGGTGTCGCCACCTGGTGAGGACCGCTCACACGCGGTAATGGGCGGAATTCCGTGACAGGTTGATGTTGTAATAGGGGTCGGCACGCAGCTCCGGGCCCCAGCGGTCGAGCATGGTCAGCACCTCGCCCTCGAAGCGCTTCTGCTTCTCCGGCGTGTCCTCGGCCCCGCGGCTCTTCGACTCGTGATGAATCAATTTCGCGAAGGGGGTCCAGACGATCCGGTAGCCGGACCGGCGGATCTTCAGGCAGAGGTCGACGTCGTTGAAGGCGACCTTCAGGGCCTGCGCGTCGAAGCCGCCGACCTCGGCGAACACGTCCGCCCGCATGGCCAGGCACGCGCCGGTGACCGCCGAGACCTCGTGGGCGATGACCATGCGGCAGAAATAGCCCGGATCCGCGTCCGCGACGCCGAGATGGCTGTGGCCGGCCACGCCCCCGATCCCGAGGACGATGCCGCCGTGCTGGATCGTGTGGTCCGGGTAGAGGAGCTTGGCCCCGACGGCCCCGATCTCCGGCCGCACGGCGTGGCGGACCAGCTCGGCCAGCCAGCCGGGCTCGAGCACCTCGATGTCGTTGTTGAGGAACAGGAGCACCGCGCCGGTGGCCGCGGCGGCGCCGCGATTCGACAGATCCGAGAAATTGAACGCCCCCGGCACCGGCACGACGCGCACCCGCGGATCGTCCCGGTAGCGGGCGAACAGGGCGGCGGTCTCGGGCTCGCGGCTGTCGTTGTCGACGATGATCACCTCGATGTCGGGGTAGTCGGTCGCGCCGAGCAGCCCGTCGAGGGTCACCGACAGGATCTCGGCCCGGTCGCGGGTCGGGATGATCGCGGAGACCCGCGGCGGCGACGCCGGCAGCGGCCGGACCAGGCGGTTGAAGCCGCCGGGACCGCGCTCCGCGCGGCCGCCCCAGGGCGCCACGACCTCCTCCAGGGCGCGCAGGCGCGCGGCCTCCGCCCGGGCGAGCGCCCGGTCCGAGAAGGTCCCGGAGCCCTGCGCGGCGCGCCAGTGATAGAGCACCCGCGGGATGTGGCGGATGCGGGCGGGGTCGAGCCCGTCGGTCAGCCGCAGCAGCAGGTCGTGGTCCTGACTGCCCTCGAAGCCGGGGCGCAGGCCGCCGACGGCGCGCAGCGCCTCGGTGCGCACGACCGTGAGGTGGTTGATGTAGTTCTGGGCGTAGAGGAGCTCGCGGTCGAAGCAGGACTTGAAGTGCGGGTCGAACCGCCGGCCGCGCCCGTCGATCTTGTCCTCGTCGCTGTAGATCAGCACGAGGCCCGGGTCGCGGCGCAGCGCCCGGGCGACCTCGTAGAGGGCGTCCTCGGTGAGCGCGTCGTCGTGGTCCATGAAGGCGCAGACCGCCCCCCGGGCCATGCCCAGCGCGTCGTTGGTCGCCCGGGCGATGTGGCCGTTCTCCGTCCGGGCGAGGACGCGGATGCGCGGGTCGGCCTCGGCCGCCCGGCTCAGGATCCGCGGGATCTCGGGGCGCGTGGAGGCGTCGTTTACGGCGCACAGTTCCCAGTGGGGGTAGAGCTGCGCGCGCAGCGAGGCCAGGGCCGCGCGCAGCACCTTCGGGTCCGGATCGTGGACCGGCATCAGCACGGAGATCAGGGGCGGATCGGTCCAGGCGGCGATCTCGGCGGCGATCCCGTCCCGCTCCGCGCGGCGCAGGGTGTGGGTCCCGAGCCAGGCCTCGTAGCCGCTCACGCGCCGGTGGCGCAGCGCCCGGCCGAGGAAGCCCCGCGCGCGCACCTTCTTGCCGAGGATCCGCCAAGTGAAGGCCTGCACGGTCAGGCCGGGATCGCGCAGGAGCCCGCGGGCGGCCAGGACCGGCCGGGCGAGGCGGCGCACGGCGATCCGGCGCAGCCGGACCGGGACGCGCCCGGCCGGGTCGGCGACGCGCAGCTCGACGACGTCCTCGGGCAGGCAGCCGATCCACGCGAAGGCGCCGCCGCCCCGGGCCTCCTGCGGCAGCAGCGTGCCCGCCCGTCCGTCGGGACCGACGAAGCTGATGTCGGGGAGGGTGTCGCGGGCCTCGGCCGGGTCGTTGGACAGGATGATCTCGACCCAGCGGCCCGCGAGATCCGGCAGCGCGACGCGCAACCCGTCGGAGCCCGCCCGCGCCGGGAGGGCGCGCCGCTTGCCCCAGAGCCCCGTGACCTGCGCCGTCGGGAGGCGGAATTCGGGCACCGCCGGCCCGGTCGAACGCACCATCAACTCCAGCTCTTGTCGACCGAGGCCTTCACGGCATCCGACATGGCCACGTCGAACACGATCATGTCCTCGACCGCCTTGACGCTCTTCAGGCGCTCGGCCAGCGCCAGCGTCTCGGCCGGCACCGGCGGCAGCGTCGGGATCGGCGCGCCGATCCCGAGGCGGTCGAACAGCGTCGACGCGAAGGCGGGGAACCGGGTCTTGTGGCCGACGATCCCGACCCGGGCGAGAATCTCGATCGCCGCGATCGAGTTGCCCGGATGCAGCCGGTCGTCCGGCATGCGGGTCCCGAGCTGGCGGGTCAGGGGGTTGTAGAGCAGCCGGTAGGCGGGCTCGGGCAGCATCCGGAAGAAGCGTTTGAGGCTCTTCACGTCGGAGAAGTCGTACCCGTCCGCGAAGGCGGCGGCCTCGGCCAGCGGCCCCAGGCGCCAGCTGCGCGCCGGATCGGCCGCATCCGCGGCCCGGGCCTTCAGCCAGCGCATCCGGGCCGCCATCTCGATCTGCGGTTCCTGGAGCAGAATGGCCGTGACCATCAGGTCCGGCGTCATGAAGTTCTCGTAGCGCGGGATGGTCACGGCGCCCGACAGGAAGGCCGACGGGGCGGCCGGGCCGGCCAGGACGCAGCTCAGGATCTCGTCCGGCAGCTTGTGGATGCCGAAGTAGCAGTGCTGGAAATACGGGAAGAGCGCCGTCTGGAGGACGGTCTCGGGCTCGATGCCGGTGTTGATCAGCATGGTCCGCAGCCGGATCTGACCCTCGACCGGCATGCGGCGGTAGACCAGCACGTTGGTGTCGGCATCGTAGAGTTCGAGCCGCGGGATCTCGGACAGGCCCGGCACCTCGGCCTCGCTGACCACGAAGGTGCATTGCCCGGTGGCGTGCCAGCCGTTGCGCTTGAACGCCTCGTCGATGACGCTGGCCGGGACCTCGGCCACGCGTCGGCCGTCGACCGCGACCACGACCCGGCTGATGGCGAGGGGATTGTCCGGCACGATCCAGCCGCGGATCGAGTCGCCCTGATCGTGGTCGATGAAGTAGCGCATGTCCTGAAGCGTGAGGCGGCGGCATGCCGGCGCCGAGTGTCCGCCATGTGTCGCGGCGCGGCCGGATGCCGAGCGGCAGGGCCATAGCGCATTTTCCCGTCGGCGTGCACCATGGCGCGTTCGGCCCGGAGACGGATCCCGGCGGGTTGCCCCCGCCGGCTCGTTCTACCCGTCTCTAAGCCATTGACGCAGAATGCGCTATCCGCGCGCGGCGCGGGGCGATCGGGTCGGCGCGCGCCGCGGCCGGACCATTGAGGGACGCGATCGATCGGCCTGGTCACGCAGGTTCCGCTTGCGCCCTCGCCGGGCAGCCGCTATAGGCCCCGCCCACCGGAGCCCGAACGGCGCCGGCCCGGACGCGCAGCTCGGCGGGAGAGCACTACCTTGACACGGTAGTCGGCACTCTCATAAGTTACTGAGCAGTCTGGACTATTTCGATGGCTTGCAGGTTCGTCGAACCTGATCGCGGTCGATACGGAGACGTAGCACAGCGGTAGTGCATTCCCTTGACATGGGAAAGGTCACAGGTTCGATCCCTGTCGTCTCCACCATTCGACGCCGTGACTCCCGGCCCGTCTCCAGATTGAACGCCCCAGACTGACGTCACGGCAGGATCGCCCACCGAGAGGGGTTCTCCGAACCCGTCGCGGCCTCCGGCATCGCGCCTGCCCGCTCCTCCCTGACGGCGTCGCTCGTGCCTCCTCTCGCGTGGCGAGACGACGAGGCTCGAGCAGAACCGATGCCCGACCCGTCGGCGGGACCGGGATCCTACGGGATCGCGGCGCGGGCGAGGGCCGCGCGGCGCAGCCGACAGGCGGCCTCCGTGACACGGCGCGAGCGGTCCCGTCCCGCGTCCGGCCGCGCGCGGTCGCAGGTCTTCGCGACCGTGTCCAGCACGGCCGAGGCCGCCGCCATGAGGGCCAACGTCGTCGCCGAACCGACCGAGACCAGGAAGAAGATCGTTGCGATGACTTGCGGAGCGGTCATGACGCACCTCCTCGGGTGCTTCGCGGTGATGCGGGAGACTTATGGCCGGTGCGGCGGGAACAGCGTGCGGCCGAGCACGGGCCGCGTCGCGTCGGGCGCACCGCCCGCGGGTTCCGGACGGGGGGAGAACCTCAGCTCGATCGTCCGGCCCTCGCGCGCGACGACCTCGCAGGGCTGGTTCAGCAGCAGGGCGATCGAGACGAGCCGGACGGCCTGCGGTGGCACCGCCTCCGGCTGGACCTCGATCCGCGCGCCGGATGTCCTGAGCTCCCAGATCAGGCAGTCACAGCATTCCTGCGGGTGCCCGAAGAAGATCTGTCCGGTCTTGAAGGCCGGCCTCCAGGCCTCTTCCATGCGGTTCCCGGCCATCGCGATCTCCTGCAGAACAACCATTTCAGCCCGTACCGATAAGCTGAATACGCGGTCATTCCGGGCGCGAATTCCGTATCAAACAGCACATCCGGCGAGCGCGCCGGCAATCCTGCCGCCGGCTTCGATCCGGCGATCCGGGGCCCGGCGCGAGGCCCGCCCGGCCGTGGCCGCCGCGCGCGGATCGGCCGCCGTCATCAATTGTCCAATACCCGATCGTCCGTCGTTTAATCCTTCGTTAACCATTCTAAACAGCTTAGTCGGGTCAGAATCGCGTACACAGGGAGCAGGGGATCCGTGAGCGAGCTGCAGAGGCTTCTGAGCGATCCTCGGTTCCGGCCCGCAGACAAGGCCAAGCGCGGCGCCGCGTCCGAACCCGACCTCGGCAACGTCCTGCGCGCCGTCGCGTCGCTGCACGCGCGGGCCGAGTCCCCGACACCGCCGGCCGCGCCGAGGGACTGGGACGCGCTGATCCACCGGGTGCAGACCGCCGCCCGCCAAGCGCGCGTGATCGAGGCCCAGGCGCGCGAGCGGGAGGCGCGGATCGAGCAGGTGCTGGATCAGGTCCGCGAGGAGGTCCACGCCTCCAACGAGCGCGCCCGGATGGCCGAGATGCAGGCGCGCGAGGCCCAGCTGCGCGCCGAGGCGCAGGTCGTCGCCGCCGAGGAGCGCGCCAAGGCGGCGGAGGCCCGCGCCCGCGCCGCCGAGGATCGGGCCCGGCAGGCCGAGGACTGGCTGGACCGTGTCCAGCAGGCGATCCTGTCCGAGTTCTCGGACCTCACCGAGCAGGCCGCGGCATGAGCGCCGCCCGCGCGTGGGCCGAGCCGACGGCGCCCCATCCCCTGTCCGACCCGGCCCTGCCGCGCGACGGCCACGCCGACCCGATCGACCGGGTCGTGGCGCTGTTCTCCGGCGCCGCGGCCGCATCCCCCGCGCCCGCCTCCCCGGCGGCCGAGGACGACTGGTCGACCTCCCTGACCGCCGTGCGCGGCGCCGCGGCGCGGGTCCGCGCCCTGCAGGCGAGCGCCCGCGACTCCGTCCGGGAGGCTCAGAGTTCCGTGCGGGCGGCCGAGACGGCGCTCCGCGCGGCCGAGGAGCGGGCCCGCCACGCCGAGGCGCTCCTGCAGGCGGCGCTCGCCCGGGCCGAGCGGGCCGAGGCGCAGGCCCGTGCGTCGGACGAGCGGGCCGAACGGGCGGAGGCCCAGCGGGCCGAGGCGCGGGCGTGGCTGCGCCGGATGCACGAGTGCATGGTCAACGAGTTCGGCGCCCTGTCCGGAGCGGCGGATCAGCCCTGAGCCGGCGCGCGCCGGCCCCGGTCGCCCGGACATCCGGCCGGGATCGCGCGGACCCGCGATGCGTCGGCCTCGGCCGAGCGTCCGACGCCACCATGACGCGCGATGGCCGCCGCGACGCGGGCCGGCCGCGCAGATCTCCTCCGGGGTCCCGCAATTACGAGCACTCGCCTTAAGTCGTCGAAAACAATTCTCAGGATATGGAATTCTGATCTCGTCGCCTCGACACCGTCCGCCTGGCAGGATCGCCGTGACCCTCAGCCTCGTCCTCAGCACGTCCCTTCCGCTCCTCACCGGGGCGGTGGCCCTGCTGTGGGCGGGCTTCGTCGCTCCGGAGCGGGAGGAGCGTCCGGACGTGCCCGGCGCCCGCGACCTGCGCACGTGGTGAGCGCCGGATCCCGGTTCCGGCCGTGAGGCGCCCGCCGAACCGGCCCTCCGGAGGCGGAGAGACCCCGAGAGGTCCCGCGCCCCGTCCCGGGCCGCTTCCGGGGACGGCACCCGGCGCGCTATGACGCGCCGGACGCCCTCGCGGCGAGGGCCGGCTCACGGAGGCTTCCCATGGATCTCGGCTTGAGCGGACGCCGGGCGCTCGTCTGCGCGGCGAGCAAGGGACTGGGCAAGGGCTGCGCCCTGGCGCTCGCCCGGGAGGGCGTCGCGGTGACGATCACGGCCCGCACCGCGGAGACGCTGGAGCGGACCGCGGACGAGATCCGCGCCGCGACGGGCGTCACCGTCACCGCCGTCGCGGGCGACATCGCCACCGAGGCCGGCCGGGCCGCCGCGCTCGCCGCCTGCCCCGAGCCCGACATCCTGGTCAACAATGCCGGCGGCCCGCCCCCCGGCGATTTCCGCGAGTGGGACCGCGACGCCTGGATCCGGGCGCTCGACGCCAACATGCTGGCGCCGATCGCGCTCATCAAGGCGACGGTCGACGGGATGATCGACCGCGGGTTCGGCCGGATCGTCAACATCACCTCCGGCGCCGTGAAGGCGCCGATCGAGCATCTCGGCCTGTCGAACGGCGCCCGCTCGGGGCTGACGGGCTTCGTGGCCGGCTTGGCGCGCAAGACCGTGCGGCACGGCGTGACGATCAACAACCTGCTGCCCGGCCCCTTCGACACCGACCGGATCCGCGGCAACGCCGTCGCGGGGGCCGCCAAGGCCGGCACCTCCGTGGAGGCGTTCCTGGAGGCGCGGGCCCGCGACAACCCCGCCGGCCGCTTCGGCCACCCCGACGAGTTCGGCGCCGCCTGCGCGTTCCTGTGCAGCCAGCAGGCGGGCTTCATCACCGGGCAGAACCTGCTGATGGATGGCGGCGCCTATCCCGGCACGTTCTGACGCGGACCGGCCCGACCGGCCCTCCGCTTGCAGGGCCGGATCAGATCATGCGGTGAGGACCATGAGCGTACGCGAGACCCTCGAGGCCCGGCTGGCCCGGATCGCCGCGGGGGACCCGGCGGTCTTCACCCGCCTCTACCCGGAGCAGGCCCGCGCGGCGGCGGACGCCGCCGATGCGCGCCGCCGGGACGGGATCTCCCTCGGCCCCCTCGACGGCGCGATGGTCTCGATCAAGGACCTGTTCGACGTGGCGGGCGAGACGACGCGCGCCGGCTCGGTCCTCTTGGCCGACGCGGCGCCGGCGCGGTCCGACGCCCCGGTGGTCGCCCGCCTGCGCCGCGCCGGCGCGGTGATCCTGGGCAAGACCAACATGTCCGAGTTCGCCTTCTCGGGGCTCGGCCTCAACCCGCATTACGGCACCCCCGGCAACGCCGCCGATCCGGCGCGCATCCCGGGGGGCTCGTCCTCCGGCGCCGGGGTCTCGGTGGGGCAGGGGACGAGCGACATCGCGATCGGGTCCGACACGGGCGGCTCCGTCCGGATCCCGGCCTCGCTGAACGGCGTCGTCGGCTTCAAGCCGACCGCGAGCCGCGTGCCGCTGGAGGGGGCGTTCCCGCTGTCCTACGCCCTCGATTCCCTGGGGCCGCTCGCCCGGACGGTCGCGGATTGCGCGGCCGCCGACGCCGTGATGGCGGGCGAGGAGCCCGCGCCGCTGGAGGCGCTCGCCGTCGCCGGCCTGCGCATCGGCGTGCCGCGGGGCCTGCTGTTCACCGAGACGGAGGCGCCGGTCGCCGAGGCCTTCGAGCGGGTGCTGTCCCGCCTGTCCCGGGCCGGCGCCCGGATCGCCGATCACCCGATCGACGACCACCTCGCCGCCATGGACGCGGCGCTCCCGGACGGCTCCCTCGCGGCGATCGAGGCCGCGGCGATCCACGCCGACTGGCTGGACAGCGCGGCCGGCCGCTACGACCCGCGGGTGCATCGCCGCATCGTGGCCGGCCGGAATGCGACGGCCGCGGGCTACATCCGGACGATGCGCCGGCGGGCCGCGCTGATCGCCGCCTTCGACCGGCACCTCGCCCCGCTCGACGTGCTGGCGCTCCCGGCGACCGCCGCGACGGCGCCGCTCACCGCCCCGGTGGCGGCGGACGACGCGGCCTTCCTGGCGGCCAATCGCCTGATGCTGCGCAACACCGCCTTCGGCAACTTCTTCGATCTCACCGGCCTGTCCCTGCCGATGCCGGGCCTGCCCCGGCCGGCGGGCCTGATGCTGCTGGCCCGGCACGGACAGGACCGCCGGCTCCTGGCGATCGGGGCCGGGATCGAGGCCGCGCTGGCGGGGTGAGCGCCCCGCGCGGCCCGGGCCCGCTCAGCGGATCTGGCGGGACAGCGCCACGCCGAGGCGCTCCGCGCCGATCTTCGGCTGGCCGCCGGCCACGAAGACGACGAGATCCTTGCCCGGATTGACGACGACCACGCTGTTGAAGCCGTCGGTCCCCCCGACCTTCAGGAAGACCGGCCGCTGGCCCGCGTCCGGGTCGCCGATCTCCTCGATCCAGGCCATGCCCTGCCGGAAGGTCTGTCCCTCCGGCTGGTAGAGCGGCGTCATCGCCTCGCGCAGCGCCCGGGTGAGCGCTGGCGGCACGGGCGCGCCGTTCACCGCCTCGTGCCCGAGCGCCGCCTCGCCGAAGGCGAGCATGTCGGTGGCGGTCGAGCGGAGCGCTCCCGCGGCGTACCACGCGAAGACCGGCCAGGGCATGACCGGCTGGCCCTCCATCCCGTAGCCCTGCGCGAGACGCGCGCGGTCGGCCGGCTTCACGGTGACCGCCGTGCTGGTCATCCCGAGCGGCCCGGTGATCCGCTCGTGCACGAGGCTCTCCCACGGCGCGCCGAGACGTTCGGAGAGAACGTAGCCGAGCAGGCCGATGCCGGCATTCGAGTACCGGTAGGGGGCGGGCAGGGCGCAGCCGCCCGCCTCGGATCCCTCCGGGCTCCAGCGCGACACCCAGGCCAGGAACGCTTCCGGCGGGTAGGTCCGGACGCTGCGCTCCGCCAGGGCACGCGGCAGGTCGCCCGGCAGCGTCGGCATCCCCGAGGTGAAGTCGGCGAGCTGCAGCGGCGTGATCTGGGCCGTGCAGGGCCGGAGCCGCAGGTTCGGCAACAGCTCCTGCAGCGGCGTGTCGGGACGCAGGCGGCCCGCATCGACGGCCTCGGCGAACAGTGCGGTCGTGAACACCTTGGTGATCGAGCCGATCTCCACGATCGTGTCGGACCGGTAGGGCGCGCCGCCGGCCCCGTTGAACCCGAAGTAGCTGCGCCGCCCCCGGTGGCTCACGCCCACGATCAGGCCCGGGATCGCCCCGCGCGCGACCCAGGCGCCGGCCAAGCGCTCGACGACCGGCCGCAGCGCGTCCACCTCCGCGCCGGCCGCGAGGTCGGCCGGGCGCCCGGCCCCCTCACCGAAGCCGTCCTGCGCGCCGCCGGGACCGGCGGCGAGCGCGAGGACGAGGGCGGCGAGGCCGGCCGTCACGATGGGTCGAGACCGTCCGCCGGCCCGACGATCCGTGCTGTTCATGGTCCTCCTCCCGATCCGTCACCGGCGCGCCGGGTGCGTCAGATTGGAACGGATGCATTGACGAACACTGAATACAGAACGGAAATCGCGCGGCTCATAAATGATGATGCGTAGTTGATACAGGTATTGACTGAATGCGGGCCATTGACATTAATCTTGGCTCGCAAGCAGCATGATGCACGATCCGGACGCGGACAGCGCGCCGGTCGCGGGAGGATCACGCCGTGCATTTCATGCGGATGATGGGGCTCGTGGCCCTTGTGTTGAGCGGCCTGGGCTTGGCGGGCCCGGCGTCGGCGGCCCCGCTCTCACCGGCGCCGCTGGCCGGCGACGCGAGCGGGCTGACCCGGGTCGGCTACTGGTGCGGGCCCGGATTCCACCTCAACCCGTGGGGCCGGTGCGTCCCGAACGCCCGCCGGTTCTACGGCCCGGGCCCGGCCTTCTACGGAGCCCGCTACTACGGAGGCCGGCGCTTCTACCGGACCTACAACTATCGCTGGCACCGCAATTACCGCTGGCATCGCAACTATCGCTGGCACCGCAACTATCATTGGCATCGCAGCTACCACTGGCGTCGCCGCTGACGAACGCGCCGGCGGCGCTCCGGACGGTCTCGCCCGGAGCGCCGCCGGCCCCACATACCGCTTCCCAGATCCGCGGCCGGCCGGACAGCGGCCACCGCGGCGCCGTATTCGGAGACCTGTGACGATGCGCCTCCCGCTGATTGCCTTCGCGACCGCGATTGCCCTGACCACGGGGGCGGCGGCGCAATCCGTGCCGGAGCCACCCATCCAGAGCCCGCAGGACGCCGCCTGCCGCGAGCAGGCGCGGGCCCAGATCTTCAGCTACCCCAACCCGAACAACCTCAGCCTCTACGACCTCGGTTCGCAGATCTGGCACCTGTGCATGGCGTCCTATCACGGCCGCGGCCCCAACCCCGGCCGCACCGATCAGCGCTTCTAGGCAGCGCTTCCAGGCAGCGCTTCCAGGACGGCCCCGGGCCGCGGTCGCGGCCGCCGGGACGGCCCCTCGAGACAGCTCAGCGGAACCGATCATGACGAGCAAGCTCCGCGGCACCGGGCAGCACGGCCACGCACCGCCCGTCGCGCCCGATGCGGGCCGGCGCGCGTTCCTCGGGGCCGCGGCGCTCGGCGTGGCGCTGACGACGGGCGCGCGCCCCGCGTCGGCGACCACCGCCGCGCCGGCCACGGCCGCGGACGAGACCTTCATGCGGGCGGCCATCGCCGAGGCGCGCCGCGCCGACTTCCCGTTCGGCGCCGTCATCGTCGCGGAGGGCGAGATCCGCGCCCGGGGCCTGAATCTCGGGAAGCAGCAGCGCGATCCCACGGCGCACGGCGAGATGGTGGCGATCCGCCGCTTCCTCGCGGAGCACGGGCCGGAGGCGCTGCGGGGGACGACCCGCTACACGTCCGGCGAACCCTGCGCGATGTGCATGGGCGCGATCGTCTGGTGCGGGATCTCGCGCGTCGTCTTCGCCGCCTCGCTGCAGCAGCTCGCCACGAAGATCGACCAGATCATGATCACCTGCACGGAGGTCGCGGACCGGTCGGCGTTCCGCCCGATCGCGATCACGGGCGGCGTCCTGGCGGAGGAGGCGCTCGCGCTCTTTCCGCCCGGCGACCGCCCGTCCAAGTAAGGGACTGGAAGACGGCTCGGGCGACCGCCCGCGCGGCCCGGCAATCCGGTGGGACGCGGCCGTCGCTCCCCCGGAGGTCCCGCCGCATCCCACCGGATTGCCGGGCCGCCCGCCCTGGTGCACCCTGCCGGCGATTCCCGGACCTCGCCCCGAGCCCCCGCCTCGGGCGCCCGGGGATCGCGGGACCGCCTGCGCCGGGCGGCGATCCCGGAGGGCCGACAGGGCCGACCGGCAGGGAGCCGTCGCATGAGCGCAGCCACACCGTCGACCGTCGCGGACCGGGATACGGACCCCGCCGATCGCGCCGCGATCCGCGCGATGCGCGTCGACCTCGCGGCCGCCTACCGGCTGATCCACCGGCTGGGCCTCGACGACAGCATCTACACCCACATCTCGGCCCGGCTGCCGGGCGCCGGGCACCGCTTCCTGATCAACCCCTACGGGATGCGCTTCGAGGAGGTGTCGCCGGAGAACCTCGTCACCGTCGACATCGACGGGAAGGTGCTCGAGGATCCGATGGGGCTCGGCATCAACCCGGCCGGGTTCACGATCCACAGCGCCATCCACGCCGCGCGCCACGACGCGATCTGCGTGCTGCACACCCACACGGTCGCGGGCGTGGCGGTCTCCTGCCAGGAGGAGGGGCTCCTGCCCCTGAACCAGTGGTCGATGCAGTTCACGGGGCGCGTCGCCTACCACGCCTACGAGGGCATCGCCCTCGACCTCGACGAGCGGGAGCGGCTGGTGGCCGATCTCGGCGACAAGCCCGTGATGGTGCTGCGCAATCACGGCCTGCTGACCTGCGGCCGCACGGTCGGCGAGGCGTTCCGGCTGATGCACAACATGGAGCGCTCGTGCCGGGCGCAGCTGGCGATCCAGGCGGCGGGCGCGCCGGTGATCCGGCCCTCCTCCGCCATCGCCACCAAGACCGCCGGGCAGTACGCCGCCGGCTACGACCGCGTCGTGGTCCAGGGGGCGCCCGACAACGAGTGGGCGGCGTTCAAGCGGATGCTGGCGCGGACGGATCCGGATTTCTTCGCGAACGGCTGAGGGCGGCACGGCCGCCGGCTGAGCCGTTCGGTCGATGCGCCGCTCTCCGTGATCGCGAGCGCGGCGAAGCGACCCAGGGCAGCGCGACGTCCGACCTCGTCACGCCGACCGGACTGCTTCGCTCCACCCGCAACGACGGCGGTGCCGCGATCGGCGACGGCGTGAGACGTCGAGCGGGCGTCTCCCGCTCAGCAGGAGCGAGACGCCGCAGCACGCACCTCACCCGTCTGCCCAGGCCCCGCTCGACCGGTAGGTCTGCTTGAGGAACGCGATGAAGGCCCGGGTCTTGGCCGGCACGAAGGCCCGGCTCGGGTAGACCGCGAAGATGCCGGCCGAGGCCGCCGCCGCGTAGGCCGGCAGCACCACCTCCAGCAGGCCGTCGCGCAGCTCCGCGTGCACGTCCCAGGTGGAGCGCAGCGCGATCCCGAGGCCGCCGATCACGGCCTCGCGCACCACCTCGTTGGAATGGGTGCGCAGCGGCCCCGAGGCGCCGACCGTGCAGGGGCCCTCCGGCCCGACCAGCCGCCAGGGATTCTGGTTCTCGGTGGCGAGGCAGACATGGCCGCGCAGGTCGTCGAGGCTCCGCGGCCGCCCGGCCGCGTCGAGGTAGCTCGGCCGCGCGCAGAGGACCCGCTGCACCGGCGCGAGGCGCACCGCCGTCAGCCCGGAACTCTCCAGCGCGCCGACCCGGATCGCGAGGTCGTAGCCGCGCTCGACGATCGACTCGAAATCGTCGCTCAGCTCCAAGTTGAGCACGATGCCGGGATGGAGGGCGAAGAAGGCCCGCAGGTGCGGGACGATGTGCAGGCGCCCGAAGGAGCTCGGCGCCGTGACCCGGAGCGTCCCCCGCGCCCGCGTCGCCGTCTGCGACACGAGGCTCTCGGCCTCCGCGATGGCGTCGACGATCGGCGCGATCCGCTCGAAGAAGGCCGCCCCGACATCCGTGGGCGCCACCCGCCGCGTGGTGCGATGCAGCAGGCGCACGGCGAGCCGTTCTTCCAGCCGCTTCAGCCGCTTCGACACCACCGCGACCGACAGGCCGAGCTCCGAGCCGGCCTGGGTGAGGCTGCCGGTGCGGACCACCCGGGCGAAGATCTCCAGGTCGCTCTGGTCGTGCATTGTCAACGCTGCGGAAAAAATCAAATCCCTTTTGCCGCCTTTCTCGCGGATGCCAAGCGATCTATCGAGGGGACATCAAAAATTTTTCACGGCGCGTTCGATTTTTTCTGACGCGCGTCGCACGCATCCCCGAGGATCACCATGTCGAAGCTCGTCGTCGCCGAGGATCTCCGCACCTTCGTCTCCGAGGAAGCGCTGCCCGGGACCGGTCTCTCGGCCGACCAGTTCTGGTCGGGCTTCGCCGCGATCGTCCGCGATCTCGCACCGCACAACCGGACGCTGCTCGACCGGCGCGACGGCCTCCAGGCCGACATCGATGCCTGGCACCGCGACCATCGCGGAGCGCCGCACGACCCGGCGGCCTACGCGGCCTACCTGACGCGGATCGGCTACCTGCAGCCGGAGCCCGAGACCGTGCGGGTGACCACCGAGAACGTGGACGCGGAGATCGCCGCTATCGCCGGGCCGCAGCTCGTGGTGCCGATCTCCAACGCCCGCTACGCGCTGAACGCCGCCAATGCCCGCTGGGGCAGCCTCTACGACGCCCTCTACGGCACCGACGCGATCCCGCAGGACGGCGAGCTCGCGCCCGGCGCCGGGTTCAACCCGGCCCGCGGCGCCGCCGTCGTGGCCAGGACCAAGGCGTTCCTCGACGCGACCGCGCCGCTCAGCGTCGGCTCCTGGGCGGATGCCGTGGGCTTCTCGGTGACGGACGGCCGCCTCGCCGCCGATCTCGGCGCCGGCCGCAGCGCCGGCCTGACCGGATCGTCCGCCTTCGCGGGCTACACCGGCGACGCCGCGGCGCCGACCGCGCTCCTGCTGCGCCACAACGGCCTGCACATCGAGGTCGTCATCGACCGCGCGAGCCCGATCGGCCGCACCGACCCGGCCGGCATCGCCGACGTGGTGCTGGAGGCCGCCCTCTCGACCATCATGGACATGGAGGATTCGGTGGCGGCCGTGGACTCGGCCGACAAGGTCGCGGTCTACCGGAGCTGGCTCGGCCTGATGCGCGGTGACCTGACCGCCACCCTGTCCAAGGGCGGCCGCACGGTCGAGCGGCGGCTCGCCGAGGACCGGACCTTCACGGCCCCCGATGGCGGGCGCCTGACCCTGCCGGGACGGTCGCTGATGCTGGTCCGGCATGTCGGCCACCACATGTACACCGACGCCGTGACCCTCGACGGCGCCGAGATCCCGGAGACGATCCTCGACGCGGCCGTCACCGCGCTGATCGCCCTGCACGACCTGAAGGGCACCGGTCCGCTCCGCAACAGCCGGACCGGCTCGGTCTACATGGTCAAGCCCAAGCTGCACGGTCCCGACGAGGTCGCCTTCGCGGTGGCGCTGTTCGGGCGGGTCGAGGCGCTGGTCGGCCTCGCGCAGCGGACGCTCAAGATCGGCGTCATGGACGAGGAGCGGCGCACGACGCTCAACCTCAAGGCGGCGATCGCCGCGGCGTCGGACCGGCTGTTCTTCATCAACACCGGCTTCCTCGACCGGACCGGCGACGAGATCCACACCTCGCTGGAGGCCGGCCCCGTGGTCCGCAAGGATGCCATGAAGGCGACCGCCTGGATCCAGGCCTACGAGGACGGCAACGTCGATGCCGGCCTCGCCTGCGGCCTGCCCGGCCACGCGCAGATCGGCAAGGGCATGTGGGCCGCCCCCGACCGGATGGCGGCGATGCTCGACGCCAAGGGCGCCCACCCGGAGGCGGGCGCCAACACCGCCTGGGTGCCGTCGCCGACCGCCGCGACGCTCCACGCGCTCCACTACCATCAGGTGGATGTCCGCGCCCGCCAGGCGGCGCTCGCCGGCCGGGCGCCCGCGACCCGCGCCGCCATGCTGACCCTGCCCCTCGCCGAGGGCGCGTTCGCGCCGGAGGCGGTGCGGGAGGAGCTCGACAACAATTGCCAGGGGATCCTGGGCTACGTGGTCCGCTGGGTCGACCAGGGTGTCGGCTGCTCCAAGGTGCCGGACATCCACGAGGTCGGGCTGATGGAGGACCGCGCCACCCTGCGGATCTCCAGCCAGCACATCGCCAACTGGCTGCGCCACGGGATCGTGGACCGCGACGAGGTCGCCGCGGCCCTGCGGCGCATGGCCGAGGTCGTCGATCGCCAGAACGCCGGCGACCGGGCCTACCGGCCGATGGCCCCGGGCTTCGACGGGCCGGCCTTCCGCGCCGCCGAGGCCCTGGTCTTCGAGGGCGCCGGCCAGCCGAACGGCTACACCGAGTTCGTGCTGCACCGGTTCCGCCGGGAGGCGAAGCGGCTGGACGCCCGCGTACGGGCGGCCTGAGGCCGCTCCCGGATCCCGGACGCGCAGCGCCCCGAGACCGCCCCGAGACCGCCCCAAGACCGCCCCGGGCCGGCCGACGGCCTGTGCGGCCTGAAACGCCGCGCCGCGGATCTGCCAGGGTCCGCGGCCTCTGCCGGTCGGGACGGGCCGACCGGTCAACGCCGCTGCCAAGCCGCTGCCATGCCTCGGCCACGCCGCGCCGGTCAGCGGCGCTTGCGCGTCATCACGTAGACCAGCAGGTTCGCCACCGCCCGGTAGAATTCCGCCGGGATCGCCTGGTTGACCTCGACATGGTCGTACATCGCCCGGGTGAGCGCCTTGTCGACGACGACCTCGATCCGGTGCTTCTCGGCGATCTCGCGGATGCGGAGGGCGATCAGGTCCGCGCCCTTGGCCAGAACCGTCGGGGCGTCGTTCTCGCTCTGGTCGTAGCGCAGCGCGATCGCGTAGTGCGTCGGGTTCGCCAGGATCATGGTGGCGCGGGGCACCGCCGCCATCATCTGCTTGCGCAGCCGGTCCTGCGCCAGCGAGCGCATCTTCGCCTTCACGAGCGGGTCGCCCTCGAGCTGCTTGAACTCGTCCTTCACCTCCTGCCGCGACATCCGCAGGTCGCGCTGCCAGCGCACGCGGGTCCAGACCAGGTCGCCGGCGACCAGCGCGATCGTCGCGACGCTCACGGCCGAGACGAGGCGCACCGACAGGGTCAGCAGGAATTCGGGCAACCCGACTGGATCCACGAACATGACATTGACGATCTCGTGGCGATCCGCGTGCAGGACCATGTAGGACATGCCGCCGATCGCGAAGAACTTGAACAGATTTTTCCCGAACTCGACGAACCCCTGCAGACTGAAGAGCCGATTCCAGCCGGCGACGGGGGAGATGCGGGACCATTTCGGCTGGATCCGATCGAACACCACGCGCGGCGCGTTCTGGAAGATCGAGGCGGCGATGCCGGCCACGAGCAGGATGACCAGGACCGGCAGCAGGAAGCGGCCCATCTCCAGGGCGAGGGCGTGGACGAGGCGCATCGCGTCGTGGCTCGTCTCCACGCTGAAGTTGCGCGGCTGCTCCAAGATCAGCGCGAGCCTCTGCACCAGCGGCAGCCCCTGATCCCGCGCCACGAAGACCAGGAAGATCAGCAGTCCCAGGATGGAGGCGAAGACGGGCGCTTCCCGCGAGAACGGCGTGTTTCCTTCCGCGATCGCGTCGCTGATCTTCTTCTCGCTCGCCGCCTCGGTCTTGCTCTCCCTGTCCTCAGACATCGCGGCGCCCCGAACTCGGGCCGCCGACGGCACCGCCCCGGTCGGCCCGGCGGGACGCGTCCGCCGGAGCGGCGCCCCGGAGCCGTCCCCGACCGGGGACGGTGCTAGCGGAAGTAGGTCTCATCCGAGTCGGCCGGGGTGAGTTCGATCTCGCCGCGCGACGCCATCTCGAGCGCCTGGTCGGTGATCGCGCGGCGCGCGTCGAGCACGTCCCGCTGGGCGGCGGGCTCGCCTCCCTCCAGCTCGTGCTCGACGAGGCGCCGGGCGCGGGCGGTCAGCGCGCTGAGCACGACGTTCCGCAACGGCCCGTTCGTGCCCTTCAGGGCGAGGATGACCTTCTCGTGCGGGACCTGATCGAAGAGCGTCGTCCGCGCCCGCGGCGTCATGTGAATGATGTCGTCGAAGGTGAAGAGCAGGCTCTTCAGGATCTCGGCCGATTTCGGGCGCGTCTGCGTGAGGTTGTCCAGGACCTCCTCCATGCTCTGGCGCTCCATCTTGTTGACGATGTCGGCCATGCGCGAGTGGGTATCCGCCGCGGCATTGCGCGCCAGGTTGATCATGAAGTCCTCGTGGATGGTCTGCTCGATCATCTTCATGGTCGCGTCGACGATCGGCTTGAACGTCAGCATCCGCCGCATGACGCCGTTGCGCAGCGGCGCCGGCAATTGCGCCATCACCTTGGCGGCGCAGGCCGGCTTGACCTTGGACAGCACGAGCGCCGCGGTCTGAGGATGCTCCTTGATCAGGTAGCCCGCCAGGGCGGTCTCGGACCCGTTGGAGATGCGGTCCCAGATCGAGCGGCGTACATGCTCACCCGGGCCGGGATCGACGAAGCGCGGATCTGGCGCGTCGAGGGCGCCGCGGACCGGACGCCGCGCAACGCCGCGGATCCGAAGGCTCCGGAGAACCGGCGGATCGAGATTCTCCTGCAGGGATCTCCAGGATGAAGGTGTCCCGGACCGGGCGGATCGTGGCGGCCGCCCTCGGCCTGCTCATCGCGGGGAGGGCCGCCCCCGTCGCCGCGGAACCGGCGGGCGGCCCTCCCGCCGCCCCGGCCGCAGAGCCGCAGGCGCCGACGGGCGATCCGGTGCAGTGGGTGCGCACGCTCCAGTTGCTGCAGGATCGGGTCGCCGCCGGCTCCCGGGCCGCCCACGAGAGCCAGCCGCTGCTGATCGCCCGGATCAACGCGGATCTCCTGGCCGTCCCGCCCGAGATCTGGGGCCGCCGGAGCAATATCCGGGCCGCGATCACGTTCGCCCTCAGCGGCGGCGGTCCTTCCGTCCTGCGCCGGCTGACGGCGCAGGACGGCCTCGGCGAGCCCGAAGCGACGCTCGCGCGCGGGGCGCTCGCCTATGTCGAGGGGCGGGAGGCCGAGGCGCGGCGCCTGCTCCAGGACGTCGACACGACAGATCTGCCGCCGACGCTCGCGGGCGCCATCGGCCTGACGCAGGCGTCGCTCGCCGTGCCCGACCAGCCGATCCGGGCGATCGCCCTGCTCGACCGCGTCCGGGTGCTGCTGCCGGGCACGCTGACCGAGGAGGGCGCCCTGCGCCGCGAGATCTTCACCCTCGGTCAGATCGGCGACCTGAAGACGTTCGAGGCGCTGGCGATCCAGTACCTGCGCCGCTTCCCGCACTCGATCTACGCGGGCAACTTCCGGCAGCGACTGGCCTATCAGCTGACGCAGTTCGATATCGGCCACGACGCGGAGCGCTTCGCGACCCTCAACAGGATCCTGGACGAGCTCGGTCCCGAGAGCCGGCGCGACCTGTATCTGGTGGTCGCCCAGACGGCGATCCAGGCGGGTCAGACGGCCGCCGCGCTCCGCGCCAGCGAGAAGGCCCTCGCGCTGTGCGCGCCCGGAAGCGCGGAGGCGACCCGGGGCCAGCTCTACCGGGCTGCCGCCGAGATCGTGAGCCTGGCGACGTTCGAGTCCGGGTCGCGGACGCTGAGATCGCTCGACAGGGCCAAGCTCACGGCCCGCGACATGCCCCTCCTCGAGACGGCCCTCTCGACCGCCGAGGCGATCGGACGCGGGCTCGCCGGCCGGCCCGGCCTGCCGGAGGCCGACGCCGCCGCGAAGCCGGCGCGGGCGGCGCCGGATCCCGCCGACGGGCCCGCGAGCCTGATCCCGAAGGCGCAGGCCACGATCGACCGGATCGATCTGATGCTCAGCAAGGCGACCCCGTGAACACGATCTCCACCGCGGTCCAGAAACCCGTCCCCAAACCCGATCGGGATGTCGCACCGTCCCCGCATCCGGCGGCCGACCTTCAGGCGCTGCCGGATCCGGCGGTGCGGGGCGCCTTCGACCTGGTCCTGCGCGCGGTCTCAGGGGGAACTCCCGCGGCCCGACCCGAGACCGACGGGGGTGAGATGGACGAACCGGAGGGCGCGACCGGGGAGGATCGGCGGCCCGAAGCCGGCGCATCGCCCGCGCCGCCGCCGTCACCGGGCGATCCCGGCAGCGCCGCCGCGGCGCTCGCCGAGATCCTGAGCGCGGCCGTCCTGTCGGCCCGTCCGGAACTGCCCGCGGGACACGGAACCGGTGCTCCGGGACCGGCCCCATCCGCCGCATCCCCGGCGGGCCCCGACGCGGCCCCGGAGACCAGCCTCGTGGGAAATCTCGAGGCAGCCCGCGCGGACGCGTCGCCGCGCGCCGGGCCGAGCCCGGGCACCCTGCTGCAGGGCGGCCCCCCGCAGGTCGAGGTCCTCGACCGGGCGGTTCACTTCAAGCCCGTCCTGCCCGAGGCGGCCCGCCACGCCCTCCCGGCCGCCGCAGCGGCAACGTCCCCGTTGCGGGCCGTCCCGAACGCGGCGGACGCTCAGCCTCGACCCGTCCGCCCCGGACCGGTGGCTCCGGCCGTCGCCGGGCCCGATCCCGCTCCGATCGCGCCGGCCGCCCAGATTGCCGCGCAAGTCGCCACCCAGATCGCCGGGACGGTCGCCGGGAAGGTGAACGCAGCGCCGCCGAAGGCGACGGTCGCCCTCGCGACCGATCCCGAGCCTCGAGCCGGCGATGCGTCGGCCCGCGCCGATGCGTCGGCCCGCACCGCGACGGGGATCGATGGGCCGGGGGGCTTCACGGCACGCGAGGACAACCGTCCCCGCTCCGGCATCGCCGGACTCCTCCTCGCCCCCACCGGCCGGCAGGGGCCGGCGGGCGTCCCCATCCCGGGTCCCGGCAACGGATCCGGGACCGAGCCGGCCCGACTCGCCGCCGTCCTGCCGACGATCGCGGCGGCCATCACGGAGGAGATCGAGCGCGCGACCGCGGCCGGACCGGAGCGTCGCGTCGGCGCCGATCCGGCGATCCCCGCGGCTCAGGACGGGCCGCTCCGGGTGCTCAAGATCCAGCTCCGGCCGGAGAGCCTCGGGATCGTCACGGTGGAATTGCGGCTCGTCGACGGTCAGCTCGAGACCCATCTGCGCGCCGCGCGTCCCGAGACGGCGGCGATGCTGCAGCGGGATTCGGCGATCCTCACCGAACTGCTCAAGCACGCGCATTACCGGCCCGAGATCATTGTCGAGCCGGTTCGCCCCGGCGACGCCGGGTTCTCCGCGGGCGGATCACCGTCCCAGGGCCAATCCGGGCTCACCGACGGCGGCGCCCGGCCGGGTCACGGCGGGGACGGGCAGCGGCAGGCAGACCAGCGCGCGGCGCAGCGGCCGACGCTCGGCAGGCGCGACGGGGAGCGGACAGATGAGACGGTACGTCCTCGCGACGGCGGCGTTTATCTGTAGCGCCGCCCCGGTCGCCGGGACCGTGTGCGAGGCCGAGATGGGCCGTGCCGCGGCCCGTTACGGCGTGCCCCTCGGCGTGCTCTACGCGGTCGGCCTCACGGAGACGGGTAAGCGCGGCTCGCTCCAGCCCTACGCCATGAACATCGAAGGGGCGGCCTATTTCGCGACCGGGCCCCAGGACGTGCTGGCCCACTTCGCCGCGGCGCGCCGCCGGGGCGCGCGCCTGATCGATCTCGGCTGCATGCAGATCAACCACCACTATCACGGCGAAAAGTTCGCCTCGGTCGAGGCCATGATCGACCCGCGCGCGAACGTGGACTACGCGACGCAATTTCTTCGGGATCTGAAGCGGCGGGAGGGCAGCTGGACGATGGCCGTGGCGCGCTATCATGCCGGCCCGCACAACAACGCCGCGCAGAAGATCTACATCTGCCGGGTCGTGGCCAACATGGTCGCCACGGGCTTCGGCCAGTGGACGCCGGCCGCGGCGCATTTCTGCCGGTGATCGTCCCGGCCGGGGCGGAAGAATGCGGACCGGGCCCGGCCAGGGAACCAACCGAAGGACCGGGCCCTTTCGGCAGAGGCCCCGTCACCGGCCCGGAGGAGCCGCATGACCGACGCCCCAGACCCGCCGGAAGGACCGCCCGGGAAAACGGCGCTGCTGGTGGTCCTCACTCTCACGGCCGTTGCCGCCGCCGCCTACGTCCTGATCCACATGGACTAGGTTGCCCGGCGACGCCCCTACAGGGTCCGACAATTCCCGTAGCTGACCTTGACGTCGTTGCGCTCCTCGGGATTGAGCTGCGCCTCGACGAAATTCATCTTGTTGAGGTCGATCAGAAGGAAGTAGACGCCGTTCTGACACTTGATCGCGTTGCGCGGCGTGCGCTCGTTCAGCCGCGGCGAGGCCGTCTGGCACTCGTAATAGTCGGAGCGCCCGGCCGAGATCACGGTCAGCAGGCCGCCGCTGGAGACCAGCGAGAATGTCCGGGCCTTCTGGGATTGCGGTTTGGCGCCTTCGGGTGCGGCGACATCGAGACTGGTCGACGCCTCCACCGTACACGTCATCGGACGGCGCAGCTGGGGGACCGCGGGCGTGATGCTCAGCAGGAGGAGCGCACCAGCAAGCGCTACCCGTTCGGCGATCATCGGCGAGGGATCCGTGATTCGTGGGTAGTTTCTACCCAGAAGCTAGACCGTTATCCATCCTTGTAAATGCCGCCTGCTCGGATCGATGGGCCGATCAACAGATTTGCCGCCCGCTCCATTGCATCGCGCCAAGGATTACGGGCCAGGCCGGTTCTTCCGCCGAGACCCGATCCGACCGGAATGCCGGCGAAGCGCGCTCTAATCCTCCAGGGCGTCCGGATTGTCGTTGGCGGCCGGATCGGGATCGCGCCGCGCCGCGATCTCCGTACCGATCTCCATGAGCAGCAATCGGGACAGGAGCTGCATCGTCGCCGTGCCGTGCGCGGCCACGAGTTGATGGGCCAGGATCGTCGCCTCCACCATGCGGTCAAAACCGTCGTCGTCGGACATGGCGGTGCAGTAACCTGGTTGAATGCCGAGCATACAACTTAAAGGTAAGGATCCGGTTCGACCGCCCGCGCAGAAACAGGATTTCCCATGATCCCGACCGTCCAGGCCGACGCGCTCCTGGGGAGACTGGCCGAGGCCCTGGGGAGCCCGGTCGAGATCTTCTTCGCCGAATGCGCGCCGGCGACCGGGCGCACATCCGGGGACGCGTCGCCGGATTGCGACGCGCTGCCGACGCTGGAGCTGCTCCGTCTGTGGGAATCGCTGCGGGAGCCGGTGCGCCGGGAGCGGGTGCTGGCCGCCGCCCGGCAGGAGGCCCGAACCCTGCGGGCGAGCCGCGCCGAGGACGCGGCGGCCGGCTGACCGGAGCTCACCGCGCGCAGATCCGGGACGCGGCTGTCGGATCGGGCCGTCTCGATCAGGGGCCCGCGGCGGGCGGCGCGGGTACGGCCGCGAAGGTCAGGGCCGTCGCGGGCAGGGCGGGCGTGGCCGGCCTGTCCTGCTGAGCCGGCTTCTCCGGCTTCTCCAGCTTGGCCGTTCGCCTGTCGCGCTTCTCGTAGAAGGCGTTGCCGCCGGCGACGGCCACGTAGTGCATGTTCGTGTAGGGGAAGCGGTGGCCCGCGGTGTGGAAGAACATCGCCTTCCCGACCTTCGGGTGCCGCTCGCCGGCCAGGACGGCGTCGGCGGCGTCGGCGACCTTCTGCAGGTCCTTCTCCTGCATCGGCTTGGTGAGGACGCCCGGCGCGAACTGGCCCGGCTGCCCGACCACCGCGCAGATGCCGCCCGGGAAGATCGCGTTCTCGAGCCGGTTCATCACGACCGTGCCGACGGCGACCAGCCCGTCGCTGTCGCTCCTGTTCGACTCGAAGTACATGGCGCGGCCCAGACAATCGCGCTCGGCGTCGCTGACGACCATCGGCGGCTTGCGGTCGGGGATCGATCCCGTCGTGAGCACCGGCGACGCGGTGTTGCAGGCCCCCAGGCCGCCGGCCGCCGCCAGAACGATCAGTGCAGGACCGACCTTCGTCCTCTCGCTACCCCGCATGCATCCGCGCTCCGTGCTCCTCCAGCCTGACCAGCCGGGCGGTGTTCCGCTCCGGCCGGACGAAGGCCAAGCTTGACGGCACGTTCGCGGCGAGGATGTGGCGAGGCTGTCCCGTTTCGGGACCGGACCGGGAGCCTCAGTGCTGGCCCTGGCCCGCGGCCAGGACGGTCACGCCCAGGGCGATCACCCCGATGCCCACCAGCATCGTCGGGTTGAGCGCCTCGCCGTACAGCCACGCGCCGCCGAGCGCCGCGCCGATCATGCCGATCCCCGACCAGATCGCGTAGACCACGCCGATCGGCAGCATGTCCATGCTGGTCGACATCAGCCACAGGGCGGTGCCGTAACCGAGCGCCACGATCACCGTCGGCCCCGGGCGGGTGAGGCCGTCGGCGGCCTTCAGCGCCAGGGTGGCGGTCACCTCCGCGCCGATGGCGAGCCCGAGGATCAGGTACGGATTCATGGCACGGCGGACTTTCGGGCTGCGCGGGCTGGGTGAGTCGGGCGGTCGAGGCGTGTAGAACCAGGTTCGAATCGGACGCCCGCGCGGACGGGGCGGCGCTGGGCCGGCCCGGATCCGCGTCGAAACGGCCGCGGACGTCGGCGGCCGCCGGACACAAGGCCACAGATCCGTGAACATTTCCGAACCGGCGGCTCGCCGCTTCGCGGGCGACGGACCGGCCCGGCGCCGGGGCCGATTGGGGCTTTCGTTAAGGCCTGCTGATCATGGTGACCGCGCGCCGTCCCGCCCCGGGGCCGGCCGCGCGACAGCGACGATCCAGAGCGACACAGATCCAGCATGACCGCGTCCTTGGCGATCCCGGATTCCCCGGCCCGCGCGCGCCGGGGCCGCCGCTGGGGCGCGATCGCCGCGGCGGGCGGCGCCGCGATCGCGGGCTGCGCCTGGACCGCGGCCGCGCTGATCAACGTCCCCGATCCCGTCACCCTGACGGCGCTCGCGGTCATCGAGCCGTCGTCGGTGGGCACGTGGTTCCCGAGCCGGATCGTCCAGGCCCCGGCCCGGGCGAGCGACCTGCCGGCGCGGCCGCGCCCGATCCTCGACCGCGTCCCCTGGAAGGGGAAGACGGTCCCGCTGATGACGGTGCTGGAGGCGACCCACACCAACGCGTTCCTGGTGCTGCAGGACGGCGTCCTGATCCACGAGTGGCAGCGCGCGGGCACCGGACCGGAGACGCTGTTCCCCTCGTGGTCGGTGGCGAAGTCCATCGTCTCGCTGCTGGTCGGCGCCGCGGTGGCGCGGGGTCAGCTCGCCGAGACCGACCGGGTCTCCACCCTCCTGCCCGAGCTGCGGAACGGCGCGGTCTTCGGCCAGATCACCGTGCGCAACCTCCTCGACATGGCGAGCGGCATCGCCGTGCCGGAGAACTACGACCCCCGGCATCCCCTGACCGGCACCGCCGGCATGTACCTGACGCGCGATCTCACGGCCTTCGTGCGCGACAACGCCCACCTGGCGTTCAAGCCCGGCACCAAGGGCCGCTACCGCAGCATCGACACCGAGCTGCTCGGCCTGATCCTCGCCCGGGTCGAGGGCAAGCCGCTGGCCGACATCCTCTCGGAGCGGATCTGGAAGCCGATGGGCGCCCAGGCCGACGCCACCTGGAACCTCGACCGGCCCGGCGGCATCGAGAAGGCGTTCTGCTGCATCAACGCGACGGCCCGCGACTTCGCCCGCCTCGGCCTTCTGGTGGCCGACCAGGGCCGGTCGGGCGATCACCGCATCATCCCGGGCCGCTGGATCGAGCGGATCATGACGCCGGCCCGGCGCGACGTCGACGGCTGGCAGTACTCGGCCCAGTGGTGGCACGCCCCGGGCGGCGAGGACGACGACATCTCGGCGATCGGCGTCTACGGCCAGTACATCTACGTGAACCGCGCGACCGGCACGGTGATCGTGAAGCTCAGCGACCACGGCGCCGAGCAGGACGAGGTCGACACGCTGGCGGTGATGCAGGCCATCGCGGGCGACCTCGCCGCCGGCCGCCCCGCCGCCCGCAAGGACCCCTGAGCGGGCGACCGCGGTCCCGAGTCCCGATCGGGCCGGGATCGGGCCGGGATCAGGCTTCTGTCGGGCCGGCTCCCGGCACGGAGGGCTGCCGGGCGATCGGGCTCAGGGGCGCGAGGTCCCGCGCCCGCCAGTTGCGCAGGAGCCGCCAGCCGACCCGCTTCCAGGCGATCGACGGCACCGGCGAGGCCGGATCCACGAGGGCGCTCAGCGCCCGCGTGTAATCGAGCACGAGGCCCGGGGTCCAGGTCATGGACCGCGCCCCGTTGCGCAGGAAGGCCGCCGCCCAGAACTCCGGCGTGGTCAGCGCCGCCGCGAGCCGCCGCCAGGGATGCCCGCCGCGGCTGAACGCGCCCTCCACGGCGATGTCCAGCGCCCGCGCCACCGTGGTGGAGCAGTTGCGGCTGATGAAGTTGTAGGTGGTGTCGCGGCTGTACTGCGCCCAGAACGCCCGCAGCCGGGCGGCGTCGATGCCGTTCAGCGTCACCGCCACCGTCGCGGGGCACCAGTCCGCCACCTCCGCGGCGTGCGAGGGCAGGAAGCGCCCGGGCACGTCGTTCTCCGGGCCCGCGCGCAGGCTCGAGCGCAGGTTGGCGGGGGAGCGGTCGATCTCCACCGCGGGGTAGTGGCTGACGTAGAGGTCGTCGCCCTGCTGCAGGGCCGCGTGGCCGGTGGAGAAGCGCCCGGCCTTGTCGACGGAGGCGACGTAGCGCCGGATCAGCCGCTGGCCGGCGGGGGTGGTCGCCTGCCCGGTGGGCGTCCAGACATAGACCGTCAGGCTGCCGGGCTCGTCGCCGCCGACCGACACGACCGACACGGCCGGCTCGGCGGTGCCCAAGCGCCGGGTGCGCAGCCCGACCAGCGCGAGGTTGGCGCCGTTCAGGATCAGGAACATGCCGATGCAGTAGCCGACCGTGCCGGCGTACCAGGTCGGCCAGGGCTGGAGATGGAACAGGCCGAAGGCGATGCTGAGGCCGCCGAGGGCGACCGACATCCGCCAGCCAGCGAATTTCAGCAGGCCGGCGATCGTGATCCGGACGAGGCCGTCGACCACGAAGGCGACGCCGAAGATCATGGCGAGCAGGAAGGTGCTGTGCTTCGTGGCCATCATGATCAGCACGGCCATGACCGACAGCAGCGCGCCCTTGGCGAGGCGCAGGCGGCGCGCGGCGCCGATCGCGGACGCGCCGACGAGGAGGGAACTCACGCCCTCGGCCAGGAGGATCAGGCCGAACCACCGGTCCGGGACGTGGAGCGCACCGTCGAGGGAATCGATCACCACCAGGAGGCCGAGCGACGACCACAGCAGGCCGGTGGCGGCGATGAGGTGCCAGTGACGGCGGACCGCGGCCCGGCCGACGAGCAGCATCCAGAGGGGCGGCATCCGGCCGCCGACCGCGTCCGCGGCGCCCGGTCCGGGCGCTTCGAGCGCGGAGAGCGCGCGCGGGATAGTGGTCGCACAGGGTCCGGACATAGGGGTCGCCCTCGATAGCGCGCGTCGACGGGCCTCTCGCACGGATGCCGCCGTGCCGTCACGGCCGGAACGAGGCTCCCGACGCGCGAGCGTTTCGCGACGCGCCCGGCGCGCACGATCCACGCCTTGCCTGAGAACTTTGTTAATCGCGGCCCGGTCGCGGCGCCAGCGCCCGCGGAGAGGCCGTGGAGAAGCGCCACGGCCCCCGGGATCCCGTCGCGCGCCGCCCGACCGATGGTCAGCAGGGACGCGGGCCGCGGTCCGATCGACCCGTAACCGGGCGGCATCCGCGATCCGTCCCTGTCTCCGCCGCTGATTCGCGCCCCTGCAGCCCGTCATCGCGCGGCCGTTCGCAGTCATCGCGGACAGCCTCACGGACCGGAGGCCGAAACTGCGCACTGTTTGCGAGACGCCGCCGGCCTGGCAACCTCATGTTGCTTCGCAAGAACAGAAAATGTTCAAAGAACATCCTAAGATAAAGTATAGACAAAATAGACAGTTTTTGTATAGTTACGCGCCAATCTTGGCATACTCGAAGCAATTCGGCGCATGGTTTGGCGGTAAAAGCTGATCCTAGCCTCAGTTTTATCGATGCGCCGGTTTTCATGCCTCGAATTTCGGTACTGGGGGATTCATGAACACCATCGATCTGAACGAAAAGACCTCGGACCTGAACACAGACCTGATCAAGTGCACGGCATCACTGGTCGCGGCCTACGTGTCTCGGAATGCGGTGGGCGTGGGCGACCTGCCGGTTCTGATCGACCAGGTGCACACGGCCATATCGGTGCTGCAGGGCGGCGGCTCGGGATCCGGTCCCGGCTGGACCGGCCCGACGGCGGCGCAGATCGAGGCTTCGATCCAGCAGGACGGCCTGATCAGCTTCATCGACGGCCGGTCCTACAAGACCCTGAAGCGTCACCTCACGGCGCACGGCCTCACGCCGGAGCGTTACCGGGCGAAGTACGGCCTGCCGGCCGACTACCCGATGGTGGCCCCGGGCTACGCCGCCAAGCGCTCGGAGATCGCCAAGGCGATCCAGCTCGGACACAAGGCGGCCTGAGGCGGCCAGGCCCGCACCGCCCTGGATCGGCGGCCCCGTCCGGGCCGCCGCGGGACACGGGCGCGGGGATGCCTGACGGCGGATCGCCCGATCCGCCCGTCCCGGTCTCCGCGCTGGGGTCGGGGGCCCCCCGGGGGGCCAGCGCGGAGACCGACCCCGATGACCCGGTGGGGCGGGGCAGGGCGGATCCCGCGAGCGCCCGTCGGCCGCGCGGGCCGCTCAGACCCGGGCGACCGCCAGGGTCCCGTCATCGATGGGGACGAACCGGACGCCCGCCCGGCGCAGCGCCTCGACCGCGTGCAGGCGGGACCGGCTTCCCCGATGCTCGCTGTCCTCTTCCAGACGCCGCACGGTGGAATGCGACAGGCCGCTCGCCTGAGCGAGCTCCATCATCGACCAGTCGAGGAGCGCCCGCGCGGCCCGCAGGTGGTGGCCGCTCACGGAATGCTCCAGCCCCTCGTGCAGGCCGCCGGGGGGCGGGGCGTGGTTGCGGACCGGGTATTTGAGCCCGCAGCGCCCCAGATAGGTCCCGTCCGGATCCCAGACGGGCATCGTGAGGATCCGGAAGTGCCAGAGCTCGCCGTTGGCGAGGCGCTCGTGGGCGCCCCCCTGGAAGAACGCCCGCCGCTCGATCTGCTCCAGGGCCGCTGCCCGGAAGCCCGCGCGCTCCTCGGGAACGATCAGGATATACGGCTCGGCGCAGATCTCCTCTAGCGGGAGCCCGTGGACCTGGGCGACGGCGAACGGGATGTCCCGGACGCGGTCGAGCCCCATCGAGAAGGTCGTGATGTGCTCCGTGAGGTAGAGCGCGCTCTGCCGGCGGCGCTCTTCCTGCCGCAGGCGCGCCAGCTGCTCGCGGTCGCTCACGTCGAGCGCCGTGCCGCTGAGGGCGACGGGCCGCCCCTCCGCCGAGACGCGCACCTCCATCGTCAGCGAGAGCGTGCGCACCGTGCCGTTCGTCCGGATCACCCGGACGATGACCTCGCGGGGCACGTGCCCCTGCCGGATGTCCGCCAGCGCCGGCATGAGAGGCCGGTCCTCGGGATGGATCAGGCTCAGCAACAGGTCGTAGCGCGCCTTCGCGGCGTTCGGAACGAGCCCGAGCAGCCGGTAGAACCCGGGCGACCAGACCTGCTCCTCGCCCGCGAAGATCCAGCTCCAGGCCCCACTCACGCCCCGACTTTCCGTGAGAGTCAGGAACTCTCCCGACGAGAAAGTCAGAGCGCTTAAAGCAGTATGGAACATCTCAGCACCGTTCGAACCGTATCACCGTTCCCGCCGTTCGGCCACGAGAATTTTTCCGGCACAACACTTCACCATTCATCCGGAATTTCTTCAGATCCGGCACGTATCTCCATTGAGATGGCGCCCGCGATCGACAAACATCTTGCATCGACATTCCAGCCCGAGGCGGTTTGTTCCCGATCGAACGGATTCGTTCCTGCCGCGCTGTGAACGGAGGTTTCCGGGATCCTCGACCGCATCCCGCCCCTCCGTGCGTTCGGCACACACCGTCACGACAGCAACGCGACCGGATCTCGCTCGACAATGACCCATGTCGCGAAGGAGCTTATCTGACCTTCGGTGTTTAAGAATGGTGATTTTCCGCTCCGGCATTGAATCGAACTTCAGAAAAGCGCGACGTCGAGGTTATATGACGAGTCATGCACGCATGTTACAGATTTTATTGTGAATTATATTGATTGTATATGATTCATAATCGGTCATGGTGCGAATATTACAATACGTTTGCCAAATTATCGATATGCAAATCTCACGAAATCGAGCGACTGGCGCGCTGATCCTTGGATCGTCGAGGCTCCTCAGACGGGCGCGCGACGGGGCCACGCGAGCGCGGCCGGCGCGGCGAGGTCGGGACCGGGACCGGTGGCGATTGACAGGCCGGGCCGTACAATGCGGGGACACGGGGTCGCGCACCGGGAGGAACCGCATGAGGGTCGCCTGCATCGGCGAGTGCATGGTCGAACTGTCCGAACGCCCGGACGGGAATCTGGTCCGGGGCTTCGGCGGCGACACGCTGAACACCGCGCTCTACCTCGCGCGCCTCGGCGTCGCGGTGGACTACGTGACCGCGCTGGGCGACGACATCTGGAGCGACGAGATGGCGGCGGCCTGGGGCCGCGAGGGCATCGGCCTCGACCGGGTCCGGCGCCTGCAGGGCCGGATGCCGGGCCTCTACATCATCCGCACGGATGCCGACGGCGAGCGCAGCTTCCACTACTGGCGCGACCGGGCCGCGGCCCGGGACCTCTTCACCGAGCCGGGCGCCGCCGAGACGGAGGCGGAGCTGGAGCGCTACGACCTCGTCTACCTGTCCGGCATCAGCCTCTCGCTCTACGGCGAGACCGGGCGCGCCGCCCTGTTCGAGACGCTGTCGCGCCTGCGGGAGCGGGGCGGGCAGGTCGCCTTCGACACCAATTACCGTCCCCGCGGCTGGCCCGACCGGGACGAGGCCTGGGCGGCCTTCCGCGCGGCCCTGGACCTGGCCGACGTGATCTTCGCCTCGGCCGAGGATCTGGACTGGCTGTTCGGCGCTGCGGGCGAGGACGAGGTGCTGCGCCACCGCGGCCGGGCCGAGATCGTGCTCAAGACCTCGGACGGATCCGGCCCCGTCGCCCGGGTGCTGCACGGCCGGGCCGACACCGCGGTGCCGGCCGGGCGGGCCGCGCGGGTCGTCGACACGACGGCGGCGGGCGACAGTTTCGCGGCGGGCTACCTCGCGGCGCGCATCGCCGGGCTGGCACCGGAAGCCGCCGCCGCCGAGGCGCACCGCCTGGCCGGGGCGGTGATCGGGCATCGCGGCGCCGTGATTCCCCGGGACGCGATGCCGGTCCCCGCCGCCCGACCGCCGGGTGCGGACGCCTGAGGGAGTCGGGGCCGCCCTTGAGGCGGACAAGCGCAACAGCTACCTCTCTGCCAGCGGGGGACGGCCCCGCAGCGTCATCGCCGCGCGTGGTGCGGCCGAGAGGGCACCCGTGGCGCCGATTCCCCCGCCGATCCAGGTTCCCGAGCCCGACGCCGCGGCGGGCGGCGGCACCCCGAAGACGCGGGTCAGCGCGCGCGGCCGGCTGCGCACCTATTTCCTCACCGGCATCATCGTCGCCGGCCCGCTCGCCATCACGGCCTACATCACGTGGTGGTTCATCGCGCTGATCGATTCGTTCGTGAAGCCGCTGGTCCCGGCGAGCTACCTGCCGGACCACTACCTGCCGTTCTCGATCCCGGGCCTCGGCCTCGTGATCGCGTTCCTGGCGGTGACCCTGCTGGGCTTCCTCACGGCGAACCTCGTCGGACGCTCGGTGATCGAGTTCGGCGAGGTCCTGCTGGCGCGGACCCCCGTGATCTCCGGCCTCTACAAGGGCCTGCGGCAGATCTTCGAGACGCTGTTCTCGGCCAACGGCACCTCGTTCCGCACGGTGGGGCTCGTGGAGTTCCCCGTGAAGGGCACGTGGTCGGTGGTGTTCCTGTCCGCCCCGGCGGCCCACGAGGTCGAGGGGGCGCTGCGGGCCCGGGGGGCGCCGGCGGACGACCTCGTCGGCGTCTTCCTGCCCTGCGCGCCGAACCCGACCACGGGCTTCTTCTTCTACCTGCCGCGCGCGGAGGTGGTGGAGCTCGCCATCAGCGTCGACGACGCCGCCAAGCTGGTGATGTCGGCCGGGGTGATCCAGCCGGAGGACCCGCAGGGCCGCCTCAACGCCATGGCGGCCACCTTGCGGACGGCCCAGCAGGCCGGCGGACCGCTGCCCCGCCGGGAGCCGCAGGACGCGTGATGCGGCGCCCGGTCGCCGGCTTCGTCGCCGGCTTCGTCGCCGTCTCGGCGGCCTGAGCCACCCCGTCTCGCGCCACGGTGCAGGACGTCCCGCTGCCCTGGGTCGCTGCGCTGCGCTCGCGATGACGGCAGCGTCGACCGGAACCGTCGAAGCGGGGACGACCTCCGGGTCCGCTCAAGGGGCCGTCCCCGAGGCGCCGGCGCGCGATCCAGGCCTCCTGCGCGCCGAGCTCACCGCTCCTCGGCTTGCGGGAGACCGTGGGATTGGCGGCCATCGTCCACGAGAAAGGCCGCCCCGCGCGCGCGGGACGGCCCTGAAATGATCAGACTGCTATCGGCTCAGCGCTGCAGCGAGGCGGTCTGCGGCGCGATGGTCGGCGGCGTCGCCTGCGCGACCGTCACGGCGCTGCGGGGCGCCGTCGGGCCCCAGCCGGAGGCGCATTGCAGGGTGAGGGCGAGGCCCAGCGCGATGCAGAGCCCGTTGGCGGCCAGCCAGAAGGGCCGGGACGCCCGACGCACGGCGGCCTGCAGCTCGTCCGCGGTCTTGCCCGCCGCCTCGGCGGCGCGATCCGAGATCGGCAGGAGCCAGGGCTCGGTCGGCAGGGCGTGGGCACCGGCCATCTCGTGGGAGCCCGGCAGGCCTTGGAACAGTCCGTTCGACATGTCCGTCCTCCAGATTCGTCCGTGATGTCCCGGCTTACCGGGCCATTCGTTCATCTCCAGTTAAGGGAAGAATATGGCTGATGCAAGGTCACGAGGCCTGTCCGGAGCCTCCCGGACCGCCCGTACGGCGCCGCCAAGCTTCCGCGCGATCCCGTCAAAGCTCTGAAAAGAAACACTTTTTCAGAGAGCCTGTGACATCGGCGCATCGGAGTACCGATCCGGTCGCGCGGCGGCGATTCCGGATCCGGCCGTTCAGGAAGGCCGGACTTTCCTGAACGAATCCGTTCAGGAAACCGTTCATCCGGCCCCGATCAGCCGGATCGCGGCCTCCCGCTCGAACAGGTAGAGCAGCACCCGCAGCGCCTGTCCCCGCGGACTCTTGAGGCCGGGATCGCGCTCCACGATCATCCGCGCGTCGTCGCGGGCGGCCTCCAGCAGGGCGGCGTCGCTCTCCAGCCGCGCCAGCCGGAACGCGGCCATGCCGGATTGCCGGGTTCCGAGCACCTCGCCCTCGCCGCGCAGCTTCAGATCGGCCTCGGCGATGCGGAAGCCGTCCTCGCTCGCGCGCATCATCTCCAGCCGGGCCCGGGACACCTGCCCGAGGGGCCCCCGGTAGAGCAGCAGGCACGAGGAGGCCTTCGAGCCGCGCCCGACCCGGCCGCGGAGCTGGTGCAGCTGCGCCAGCCCGAAGCGCTCCGCGTGCTCGATCACCATGATGGTGGCCTCGGGCACGTCGACCCCGACCTCCACCACCGTGGTCGAGACCAGGAGCTTGGTCTCCCCGGCGGCGAACCGCGCCATGGCGGCGTCCTTCTCGGGGCCGGGCATCTTGCCGTGGATCAGCCCGACCGCGTCGCCGAAGTGCTTCCGCAGATCGTCGAAGCGCTCGGCCGCGGCGGCGAGGTCGACGAACTCCGATTCCTCCACCAGGGGGCAGATCCAGTAGACCCGCTCGCCCCCGGCGATCGCGCGCGCCAGCCCGGCCACGACCTCGTCGATCCGCTCGGTCGGCAGGGTGATCGTCCGGATCGGCTGGCGGCCGGCGGGCTTCTCGTCGAGGATCGAGACGTCCATGTCGCCGAAGAAGGTCAGCGCCAGGGTGCGGGGGATCGGCGTCGCGGTCATGACCAGGAAGTCCACCGCCTCGCCCTTGGCGCCGAGCGCGAGGCGCTGGTGGACGCCGAACCGGTGCTGCTCGTCCACCACCGCGAGGCCGAGGTCGCGGAACGTCACCGCCTCCTGGAACAGGGCGTGGGTGCCGACGAGGATATCGATCTCGCCCGCGGCGAGGTCGGCGAGCGTGCTTTTCCGCTCCGCGGCCCGGTCGCGGCCGGTCATCAGGCGCAGGCGCAGGGGACCGGCCAGCGGTCTCAGCCGCTCGAAATGCTGCCGCGCCAGGATCTCGGTGGGCGCCATCAGGGCGGCCTGACGCCCGGCCTCGACCGCCGAGGCCATGGCGAGCAGGGCCACCGCGGTCTTGCCCGAGCCGACATCGCCCTGGAGCAGGCGCAGCATCCGCCGGGGCGCCGCGAGGTCGGCGCGGATCTCCGCCACCGCCCGGCTTTGCGCGCCGGTCAGCGCGAAGGGGAGGGCGGCCTCGAGGCGCCCGCTCAGGGCGCCGTCGCCGGCATTGACCCGGCCGGCCTTGCGCCGCTGGCGGGCGCGCAAGAGGGCGAGCGCCAGCTGCGAGGCGAGGAGCTCGTCGTAGGCGAGCCGCTTCCGGGACGGCGTCGCGGGCGGCGGCTGGAGCGGGTCCTCGGCCTTCGGGGGCGCCTCCTCGGGGCGGTGCTCGAGGCGGAGCGCGTCCGCGAAGGCGGGCAGGCGGTTCCGCTCCAGCCAGGCCGGGTCCTGCCATTCCGGCAGGACCGGCAGCCGGTCGAGGGCCGCGACCGCGAGCTTGTTGATCGCCCGGGAGGTCAGCCCCTCGGTGGCGCCGTAGACCGGCTCGACGGCGGGGAGTTCCGCGAGGCCCGCCTCGTCCACGATCCGCGACGGGTGGACCATCTGGCGGGTGCCGTCCCAGAGGTCGATCCGGCCGGTGATGTAGCGGTGCGACCCGAGCGGCAGCATCTTCTCCACCCGGGCGCGGGGCATGCCGAAGAAGACCAGGGAGATGTCGCCGGAGGCATCCTCCACCAGCACCCGGTGCGGGCGCCGGCCGGGCCCGGCCTGGGCCGGGCGGTGCGCCACCACGGTGACGCCGATCGTCACCGGCTCGCCGGTGGGGGCCTCGCTGATCGAGCCCATGAGCTTCCGCGCCACGCCGCCCTGGGGCAGGTGGAACAGCAGGTCCACGACCCGGGCCTCGCGCTCGGGGGTGCCGAGCAGCTTCTCGATGAGCGGTGCCATCTTCGGCCCGATCCCCGGCAGGGCGCGGGCCGGCGCGAAGAGCGGGTCGAGGATGCTCGGCCGCAGGGGCGGGGCGACGGCAGGCGCGGGGGCGGCCTCCGCCGCCGGCGCCTCGGCCGCGTCGGAATCCTTCAAGGCCGGGTCCTGAGTCGCGCGTGCATCTGTCATGGCGGTTCGGCGGACATGGTGCCGGAGGCGCCTTATCATCCGGTGCATCCCGGCGCGCCAGTGCAGCAGGATGCAGACCGACCCCGGAGACCGAATCCATGGCCCGCGACTTCCTGCCGGGTTTCGACCGGCACCGGATCGAGACCGCGCCCGGCGTGACGATCAACGCCCGCTCGGCCGGGTCCGGGCCGCCGGTGCTGCTCCTGCACGGCCACCCGCAGACCCTGTCGACGTGGCTCCACGTCGCGCCGCGCCTCGCCGAGCGGCACGCCGTGGTGGCGATGGACCTGCGCGGCTACGGCGATTCGGCCAAGCCTCCGGGCGGCGAGCGCCACGTCGCCTATTCCAAGCGCGCCATGGCGGCCGACGCGGTGGCGGTGATGCGCGCGCTCGGCCACGAAAGGTTCGCGGTGGTCGGCCACGATCGGGGCGGGCGCGTCGCCCACCGCCTCGCCCTGGATCATGCGCAGGCCGTGGAGCGGATCGCCGTGTTCGACATCGCGCCGACCGCGACCATGTACGCGCGCACCGACAAGGATTTCGCCACACGCTATTTCTGGTGGTTCTTCTTCATCCAGCCCTATCCCCTCCCGGAGACGCTGATCGGGGCCGACCCGGAATACTTCCTGCGCCACCACGTCGAGGGCCAGTCGAAGACCCCCGGCTCGACCCCGCCGGAGCTCTTCGCCGAGTACCTGCGCTGCTATTCCGACCCGGCCTGCCGCCACGCGATCTGCGAGGATTACCGGGCGGCCGCCGGGATCGACCTGGAGCACGACGCGGCCGATGCCGAGGCCCGGATCACCGCGCCGCTGCTGGCGCTCTGGGGCGCGAAGGGCGTGGTCGGCCGGACCTACGACGTGCTGGAGACGTGGCGCGAGAAGGCGACCGACGTCTCGGGCCGGGCGCTGGATTGCGGCCACACCCTCCAGGAGGAGCGGCCGGACGCGGTTCTCTCGGAGCTCGCGGCGTTCCTGGGTTGACGGGCTGCGGCGCCGTGGCCCCGCGTCGCCGGTCTTGGCAGATCCGCTGAAAAGCGCAGATACGAGACGTGCCGGGCTCGCGAACAGCGTCCCCGGTTGATGACTTCGACACCGCCGTCATCGCGAGCGGAGCGAAGCGACCCAGGGTGGCACCACGCTTCCTGACGTCCCGCTGCCCCGGGTCGCTTCGCTCCGCTCCCGATGACGGGGCCGCGCATCAACCGGAACCTTGGGAAGCCCGACGCCACACTGTCCCGAGTGGGACGCGTCGATCGTGCAGGACACCATGCCGGAGGACACCAACACCGTCTTCGAGGTCGCCGTGGTCGGGGCCGGGGCCGCGGGGCTCGCCGCCGCGCTGGCGGTCGCCCGCGAAGGGATCCCCACGGCGCTGGTCGGGCGCCACGCCCCGGTGGCGGACGGACGGACCGTCGCGCTCCTCGACGGGTCGGTGCGCTTCCTGGACGCGCTCGGCGCCTGGGAGGCGGTGGCGCCGCACGCGAGCCCGCTCTGCACGCTGCAGATCGTCGACGACACCGGCAGCCTGTTCCGGCCGCCGCCGGCGCGGTTCCGCGCCGCCGAGATCGGCCTCGACGCCTTCGGGTGGAACGTCGAGAGCGCCCGCTTGGTCGAGAGCCTGCGCGCCCGCGCCCGGGCGCAGGATAACCTCACCCTGGTCGAGGCGGACGCCGCCGGCGCCGTGCCCGGCGAGGCGGCGGCCCGCGTCGCGCTGGCGGACGGGCGTGCCGTCGAGGCCCGGCTCGTGGTGGGAGCCGACGGGGCCCGCTCGCCGCTGCGGGCCGCCAGCGGCGTCCGCGTGCGCGACTGGACCTACCCGCAGAGCGCCATCACCACGATCCTGGCCCACGCGCGCCCGCACCGCGACGTCTCCACCGAGTTCCACACCCGGTCGGGGCCCTTCACCCTGGTGCCGCTGCCCGGCGGCCACCGGTCCAGCCTCGTCTGGGTGACCGGGGAGGGGGCGGCCCGGCGGCTCGCCGCCCTCGACGACGCGGCGCTGGGGCAGGCGGTGGAGCGGCAGGCCCGGGCGATGCTCGGCGCCATGCGGGTCGACGGCCCCCGCGGCCTCGTGCCGATGCGCGGCCTCGCGGTGGCGACCCCCGTGGCCCCGCGGCTGGCGCTGATCGGGGAGGCGGCCCACGTCTTCCCGCCGATCGGCGCGCAGGGGCTCAATCTCGGCCTGCGCGACGCCGCGACCCTGCGCGACGCGGTGCTGGCCGCCGTCCGCGACCGCCGCGATCCCGGCTCCCGCGCCGTGCTCGACGGCTACGCGCGGGCGCGCCGCGTCGACACGGCCGCGCGCACCGCCGCGGTCGATCTCCTCAACCGCAGCCTGCTCACCGACCTGCTGCCGGTCGACGCGCTGCGCGGTCTCGGCCTGCTGGCGATGACGCAGCTCGGACCGCTGCGGCGCCTGGTGATGCGGGAGGGCGTGCTGCCCCGGATCGGCGCGCCGGAGCTGATGCGCGCGGCGCGCTAGGACCGTTCCCGATCGTCTCGCGCCAGCGGCGCCCCCTTTCCCGCGCGGGAGAGGGGACCCGCGCCTCGTGCGGCACCGGCAGTGACAGGGAGCGGTCGGACGGCGTTTCCCGGAGGCGGCCTCAGTCCCGGCGCGAGCGCCCGGACGCCGCGACCTCGGCGCGCGCCTCAGAGATCCGGCTGGGCGGCGACGTAGGCGCCGAGCCGGGTCGCGAGATCGACCGGGCCGCCGCCCCGGGCCTCGCCCGAATCACCGATGAGGATCACCGGGATGCCGCGCTCGCGCAGCTGGCCGCGGAGGCGGGCCGCGCGGCGGGCGTAGGCGGGATTCCGGCGGGTGGGCGCCTGGAGCAGCACGGCCGCCGGACGGGCGATCACGGTCAGGACGTCGTCGGCCGCCTCCATCGAGGCGGTCACGCTCGCGTATCCGAGGCTGGCCAGCTCGCCCGAGAGGGACCGGTCCACGGCGCGGACGCCGTCGTCGACCACGAGCACTTGTTGCAGCGCACCCATAAGCTTGAGCGGTACTCCATCCCGGACGGCTTGGAAAGATAGCCGTCACGACAATCCGATGCAGAACCCGCGAAGAGGCGGATCGGATCCGTCGGTTCGTGTGCAGATGCGAGATTAACCGCGCCGCCTGAGTGCCGGATGAACCGGCGATCGTCCGCCGTTCAGGCGGAGGGGACGGTCGCGACGGTGGCGGCGATCGCCGCGACCGCCCCGTTCGCGCGCCCGTCCACGCGCCCGTCCGCGCGGAGCGGGCGGAAGCCCGTGCTCCGCCACGCCAGGGGGTCCGTCGCCGGGATCGCGCCGCGGGTGAGCGGGGAGGCCGCGCAGGCCGCCCCCCGGCAGGCGAGGTCGCCGTCGGCGCCGGCGGCGAGGTCCAGGAGATCGCGGGGCAGGAAGGCCTGCCCGGGCTCGGCCAGGGTCGCGGCGAGGTCGTCCGGGCCGGGGCGGGTCAGCACGAGCGCCTCACCCAGGACCAGCGAATCGAGGCGCTGCGGGCCCGCGGGCCCGGCGCCCCGCGGGGTCAGCCGGGCGGGCGCGCGGTGGACCACGTCGAGGACCCGGACGGTCCAGGGCAGCGGCAGGGCGGCGAGGGCCGATTCGACCCGCGCCGGGACCACCAGCCGGGTCGGAACCGGCCGCAGCAGGGCGGCGCGGAACCCGGTCTCGTCGAAGGGCAGAACGGTCTCCAGGCCGGCGCCGGCCGCCAGGGCGGTGCCCAGGCCGGTCACGAGGCCGCGCAGGTCGTGGCCGGGCAGGAGCGTCAGGACCCGCTCGTCCGCGGTCAGGGGCAGCGCGTCGAGATGGGCGGCGACCGCCGCCGCCAGCGCCGCGGCGGTGCGGTAGACCGGCCGGCCGGGATCGCCGCCCGCGAAGGTGACGAGGCCGCGGCCCGGCGCCGGCTCGACCACGCCCCGCTCCAGGGCCATCGCGTCGAGGCTGATCACGCCGTCCGGCACGCTCGGGCCGAAAGCCGCGAGGTAGCGCAGGGCGAAATGGCGCATGGCCGCGCGGGTGAGGTCCTCGGCGGGCCGGCGCGCGCCGCGGCGGCCCTCCGTCAGCACAGCGACGAGGCCCGCGGTCTCGATCCCGGCGGAGAGCTCCGCCTCGTCCCAGAGGGCGGGCATCGCGCAGGGCAGGTGGCCGGCCGCCTCGACGGCGAGGTGGGCGAGGGCCGATTCGGCACCGCCCGAATACCACAGCCCGATCCGGCTGCCGGCCGGGAGCCGCCACGCGGCGATCCCGCGGGCGAGCCGACCGACGATCTCGGCGGCGGCCGCGTAGGTCCAGGTGATGGACGGGCGCCCGCACCACGCGACCCGGTCCCCCGAATCACGCAGGAGGGTGCGCTGCGGGCCAGCCAGGGCGGCGGCGAACAGGCGGGTCGCGAGACCGTCGGACAGGCGTCCGGACAGGACTCCGGACAGGCCGTCGGGCGCGTCCTCGGATCGCGCGGACGCGTCCGGTGCGGCGTCTTCCGCCCACTCCGCCACCGCCAACGCGCTCAAACCCGCCGCCCCCGCCGATCCTGCAGAACGCCTATCATCTCGGCCCGACAGGGTTAACCGACCGCTAAGAGCGGCCGCGCCGCCGATCGCTGCCGGAGGGCGTCCGGAAGGCCTTCGGCGGCGTCCGGCGGCGCGGCCCGATCACGCGCTCGTGCCTCGCGGCCGCGCAACGTCGCGCTTGCGGCCGGGCGGATGGGAGCCTATCGGGGGCTGGGCGCGGTCGGGACGGTTCCGACAGCTTCCCCGGCCGCGGTGTCATGCCTTCGCCTCATTCGAGGGGAAAGGCAGGCCGCCCGGTCGCCGGGGAGAGGGATGCGCGCAGACGGCGCCCGTCCCGCCCGATGGCCGGACCGATTCATCCGGAGTTCCGGGCGGCGCGCCAACGCGGCGGGCAGCCGGACGCTCCGGCGGACCTGCCGCCAGGCCGGCTCCGCATCCTGCCAGCCACACCACGTCTCTTCCAAGGGGTCAGAGCCGATGTCCTTCACCCGCACCGCGACGCTCGCCCGCGCCGCCCTCCTCGGCCTCGCGGGCCTCGGTCTCGCGGCCGCGCCGGCCCTGGCGCAGCCGAAGAAGCCCGCCGCGCCCGCGCCGGCCGCCCCGGCGCCGACCGCCCCGGGCACCCCCGCGGCCAACACCCCGGCCGCCCAGACGGGCCCGCAGATCGTCGCGGTGAAGTCCGAGCCGAGCCAGGCCGACTGGACCAAGGTCTGCGGCAAGGACCAGGGTTCGGGCACCGACATCTGCTACACGACCCGCGACTTCGTGTCCGACCAGGGCCAGCCGGTGCTGGCCGTGGCGGTCTACGAGATGAAGAACGCCGCCCAGAAGCAGGAGGTGCGCGTGGTGCGCTACCTGCTGCCGCTCGGCCTGCTGCTGCAGCCGGGCATCCGCTTCAGCGTCGACGGCCAGGCGGCGACCGCCGGCCGCTTCGCGGTCTGCTTCCCGAACGGCTGCTTCGCCGAGGCCGGCGGCGTCGATGCCGGCGTGATCGCCGCGATGAAGAAGGGCACGACCCTGAACGTCTCGGTCCAGAACCAGACCCAGCGCGAGGTCACCTTCGCGGTGCCGCTGGCCGGCTTCGGCAAGGCCTTCGACGGCCCGGCCATCGACCCGAAGGTCCTCGAGGAACAGCAGAAGAAGCTCCAGGCGGAGCTGGAGAAGCGCTCCGAGGATATGCGCAAGAAGCTCGAGCAGCAGCAGGGCGCCGCCCCGGCCGCCGGCGCGGCCCCGGCGCCGGCCCCGGCCGCCAAGTAAGCGCCATCGACCCGCCGCGCGGCGGGTCCGTACCGGGGGCCGGGCCGCGAGGTCCGGCCCTTCGCGTTCGAGCCGCCCGGCGACGGGACCTAACGCGTCCCCGGGGCCGCCGAAGCCGGCTGGACGATCAGCACGCGCAGGTCCTGGTCGGGCACGTAGTCCCGGGCCTCCCAGCGGAACGTGGTCGGCCCGGTCTTCCGGATGTCCGTGCGGCAGAAGCTGACGACCGCCTCCGGGCTGCCCTTGTCGACCGTCAGGGTGAAGCGCCCGATCGGCGCGGCCCAGTTGCGCGCCGTGGTGACGATGTAGGGCACCACGGTCGCCCGCAGGGTGCCGCCGGGATCCGGCGCCTTCGCGTGCAGGCGCCGGATCGCCGCGAGCCCCGCCTCGTCCAGGCAGTAGGTCGCCCGGTAGGCCGCGCGGGACGCCGCCTTCGGCTCGAGCAGGTGGAAACCGGTCACCGGCGCGTAGCTGTGCGCGATGCGGACCTCCTGCCCGGGCGGGAAGGTCTGGAGCCAGTGGAACTTGGCCTCGCCGCGCCACAGCCCCTCGGTCATCCGGTCCGGCGTGTCGGGGACGTCGGGGAAGAGCCCGGCCTTGACCAGCGCGGCCCATTCGGGCGCGCCGATCCGCTTGGCCGCCGCGCTGATCGCCTCGAAGCGCAGCGGGTTCAGCGGCAGGCCGTGACGGCGCAGCAGGTCCGTCACCTCGCGCTCGCCCACGAAGGCGCGCTCCTCCAGCTCGGGCTCGAGGGGCTTGCCGTCCACCGTGACGGTGAAGCCGACGAAGTTCGGGCTGTCGGGCCGGGGCAACGCCAGGGCCGAGAAGCTGAGTTCCCGCCCGTCGATCGGCGGCAGCGGGAAGGCGATCCGGACCGTGCGCGCCTCCTGAACCTGATTGCGGAACAGGTAGGACACGTCGATCCGGTCGCGGGCGATCGACAGGTCCTCGCTCACCAGCGCGATCCCGGGCTCGCGCCGCAGGACGAGGCCGCCGGCATCGAGTTCGGCCGCGCTGTCGTTGGCGCGCGCCGTGCCCGTGAGCAGGCCAGCGCGCAGGAACGCGGCGGCGAAGCGGGGTTTGGCGACTGTCGGGCGGGCTCGTCCGACGGCACGGGCCGTCGCGGCAGACGAGCGCCCGCCGCTTGCCAGGACCTTCACGGACCGGGCGCCTCAGTTCGTGGCGCGGTCGCGCATCCGGTACGCGCCGGCGGCGTCGCGCTCGAACATCTCGGCGATGCCGGCGTGGCGCAGGGCCTCGCCCGACGTGTCGGGCAGGAGGTTCTGTTCCGACACGTAGGCCACGTACTCGGTCTCGGCGTTCTCGGCGAGCAGGTGGTAGAACGGCTGGTCCTTGCGCGGCCGGACCTCCTCGGGGATCGACAGCCACCACTCCTCGGTGTTGTCGAACACCGGGTCGACGTCGAACACGACGCCCCGGAACGGGTAGATCCGGTGGCGCACCACGGCGCCGATCGCGAATTTCGCGGTTCTCAGTGTTACGTCCGACATGGTTCAACCCGTCCAGATCGGACAGATAGGTCCGATGACGGATCGTGTCACCCGGTCGCCGCGGAAGTCGGCGTTTCCGCGGCGCGGGCCAAGCGGTCCCGGACGGCGATCGCCTCCGGCAGCGGCCGCCACGGGACGGTCATCTCGGCGATGCGCCCGGCCGCGTCGAGGCGCCACTCATCCATCCCGTCGAGCCGGTGCGGGCCGGCCGCCGCGCCGAGGAAGGCGGCGGCGTGCACGGGGCCTTCCAGGATCGCGCGGCTCTCGAAGGCGTCGACCACCGGCCGGATCGCCGCCGTCCCGCGCACGGGCTCGGCGGCGAGCGGGGTGTTGAGCACGCCCCCCTCGGCCATCTGCGCCAGCACGGCGTCCCGGTCCTTCGCCGCCAGGACGGCCGCGAAGGCGCGAACGCGGGTCAGGTCCATCGGAGGTCTCCTACGGGATCCGGATGCCGAGCTCGGTCGCGATCGCCCGGGCGGTGGCCTCGCGCCGGGCCGTGATGTCGGCCGCCGCCGCCCGCACCCGCGCCACGGTGTCCGGGGAGGCCGTGTGGGGCGTGCCGCTGTCGAAGGGGGGCTCGGGGGCGTACTGGATGCCGAGCTGGATGGTCCGGGCGGCCTCCTCGCCGCGCAGCGCGGCGGCGAGCTGCAGCGCCCCGTCGATGCCCGCGGTGACGCCGGCCGCGAACACCCAGGTGCGCCCGTCCGCGTCGCGGTCGATCACCACGCGCGCGTCCACCGGCTCGGCGCCGAAGAACGGCAGCAGGTGCACGGCGTTCCAGTAGGTCGTGGCCCGCCGCCCGATCAGCAGGCCGGCCGCGCCGAGGATCAGGGCGCCGGTGCAGACCGAGAGGACGTGGCCGGCCCCGGCCGCCTGGTCGCGGATCCAGCCGAGCACGGCCGGGTCCCGCATCAGGGCCTCCTGGCCTGTGCCGCCCGGGACGTGCAGCACGTCGAGCCGCGGGGCCTCCGCGAGCGTGGCATCCGGCAGCATCCGGAGGCCGCGGACGTCGCGGACGGGCTCCGGGCCCGGCGCGTAAACCCGGTAGGTGCTGTTGGGCACCCGGGACAGGACCTCGAACGGGCCGGTGAGGTCGATCTGGTCCAGCCCCTCGAACAGGAGCGAGCCGATCTGCAGGTGGGTGTCGGGCGGGATCATGCCGGGCCTCCGTAGTGGACAGGGTGATCCTATCGCGTCAGGATCTGGCCGAAATGCCAAAGAGCCCTCGTTTCTCGCCAGATCCGCCGCGCCCGGTCGAGGTGCTGGCCTTCCCGTCGGTGCAGCTCCTCGACGTGGCGGGGCCGCTCCAGGTCTTCGCCACCGCCAACGAGCACGGCGGCGCCGGGATGCCCTACGCGCCGCGGGTGATCGCGGCCGGCGACCCGGGGCTCACCGCCTCGGCGGGCCTGCGGCTGGTGGCCGACCCGTTGCCGGATCCCGAAGCGCCGGTGGACACGCTGGTGATCGCGGGCGGCCCCGGCGTCGTCGCGGCCTGCGATGACGCCGCCCTGGTGGCTTGGGTGCGGGCCCGGGCGGGCCGGGCCCGCCGGGTCGCTTCGGTCTGCACCGGCGCGTTCCTGCTCGGGGCGGCGGGGCTCCTCGACGGGCGGCGGGCCGTGACCCACTGGAAGCATTGCGGGGCGCTCGCCGCCCGCTACCGGCGCGCCCGGATCGAGCCCGACCCGATCTTCGTGCGCGACGGCCCGGTCTGGTCCTCGGCGGGGGTGACGGCGGGCATCGACCTGGCCCTGGCGCTGGTCGAGGAGGATCTCGGCCGCGCGACCGCGCTGACGGTGGCGCGCCACCTCGTGATGTTCCTCAAGCGCCCCGGCGGGCAGGCGCAGTTCAGCGCGGCGCTGGCGCTGCAGGCGGGCGAGGAGCGGTTCGGGCGGCTCCACGCCTACATCGCCGACAACCTGTCCGGCGACCTGTCGCTGCCGGCGCTCGCCGCGGCGGCCGGGATGAGCGCGCGCAGCCTGAGCCGGCACTATCATGCGGCGACCGGTCTGACCCCGGCCAGGGCCGTGGAGCGCCTGCGGGTGGAGGCGGCGCGGCGCGCGCTGGCCGAGACGGCGCAGCCGGTCAAGCGCGTCGCCCGGACCTGCGGCTTCGGCTCCGAGGAGACGATGCGGCGCAGCTTCCTGCGGCACGTCGCGGCGACACCGCAGGAGTACCGGGCGCGGTTCGGCGGGTGATCACACGGTCTCGCGGCGTTCAAGAGCCGCCAGGATGGTCTCGCGCACGCCTTCAAGATGTTTGTGGATGTCCGCATTCGGGATGCGGAGGAGGGCGAAGCCGAGCGACTCAAGGATTTCGGTCCGCGCGGCATCCCGAGCGATCTCGGCGTCCGTCGAATGCGTCGCCCCGTCCACCTCGACGATGAGTCCGGCCTCGATGCAGGCGAAGTCGATGATGAATCGGTCGATCGGGTGCTGTCGGCGAAACTTCCAGCCGTTCAGGGCGCGGTTTCGCAGGACGCGCCAGAGCTTGGCTTCGGCCGAGGTTTGAGTGCGGCGCAGGTTGCGGGCCTGCGGGATTGACTTATTCACCGCCCGGCTCCGGCAGTTCGGCCGCTCATTCAGCGAATGATTTGGCCGTTCCGCTTGCGTGGGCCTGTCTCGACGAACCTCTCGGATCGGACGTCGACGCTGGCGGCAAAGCGCGACGCGCCCCCTCTCCCGTGCGGGAGAGGGTTGGGGTGAGGGTCGAGAAAGTCCAGGATAGGGCACGCCGTCGACGCGCGTGTAGGCACACGCCTTCTTCGGACAGACTTGATCCCTCACCCTGTCCCTCTCCCGCACGGGAGAGGGGACCCGCGCTTCATCCTGCCGCTGCTGTGCCGCACACGATGCGCCAATCGAGTAGTCCGCACGGGAAAGGCGTATCGCGGGCTCGGTAACCCTCACCCCAGCTTGTAGACCGCCGCCAGATCCGGGTCCTTGGCGGCCACGAGCTTCGCCAAGTCCACGATGACCTTGGCCTGCTTCCAGGTGGCGTCGTCCTGCATCTTGCCGTCGAGCATCACGGCGCCGGTGCCGTCCGGCATGGCCTCGACGATCCGGGCCGCGAAGGCGACCTCGGCCGGGTCCGGCGCGAAGACCCGCTTGGCGATCGCCACCTGGCTCGGGTGCAGTGTCCAGGCGCCGGCGCAGCCCATCAGGAAGGCATTGCGGAACTGCGCCTCGCAGGCGTCGCCGTCAGAGAAGTCGCCGAACGGGCCGTAGAAGGCCTTGATGCCGTTGGCCATGCAGGCGTCGACCATCCTGGCGATGGTGTAGTGCCAGAGATCCTGCTGGGCGGTGGCGCGGGGGGCATCGCCGGAGGGATCGCTGAGCACCCGGTAATCCGGGTGGCCGCCACCGACCCGGGTGGTCTTCATGCCGCGCGACGCCGCGAGGTCCGCCGGCCCGAGGCTCATGCCGTGCATCCGCGGCGAGGCCGACGCGATCGCGTCGACGTTGGCGACGCCCTCGGCGGTCTCCAGGATCGCGTGGACCAGGATCGGCTTCGTCACCCCGTGGCGCGCCTCGAGCTGGGCGAGCAGCTGGTCGATGTAGTGGATGTCCCACGGTCCCTCGACCTTGGGCACCATCACGACGTCGAGCTTGTCGCCGACCTCGGCCACAATCGTGAACAGGTCGTCCAAGATCCAGGGCGAGTTGAGGGCGTTGATCCGGGTCCAGAGGCCGGTGCCGGTGGCGGCGAAATCGGTGGCCTGGGCCATGGCGACGAAGCCCTTGCGGGCCGCCTCCTTCTGGTCGGCCGGGACCGCGTCCTCGAGGTTGCCCAGCACCACGTCGACGGTCCCGGCGAGCTCCGGCACGCGGGCCCGGACCTTGTCGTTGTGGGGCGGCACGAAGTGGATCATCCGCTCCAGCCGCACCGGCAGTTCGCGGAACGGGGCCGGCGCGCCGGTGGCGAGGGGCTGGAAGAAGCGGCGGGGCAGTTTCATCGGGTGCCTCTTGTCAGGGCTGGCGTCTGAGCCCCGTTAAGGCAGCTTGGGCGGGCACGTAAAGCCGCGCCGCGCGGAAGTGATCTCGGACTTTCGTGACGCTCGGGCTTCCGGCCCGGCGCGCCGCAGGGCCCGCGGAGCCTCAGCCCCGGCCGCCCCGGCGCCCGGCGAGGCCGATCCGGTTGAGGATGCCGCCGCCGTCGCCGCTGCCGGCCACCACCACGAGGCGCCGGACCTCGCCCCGCAGGAAGGCCTGCAGGAAGCGGTTGTAGTCGCGGAACGAGACGCAGCCGTTCGAGGCGCCGGGCTGCCGCAGCATGTAGGTGTGGGCCAGCAGGCCGTCGCGGCCGTGGATCGCGGCGCTGCCGCCCACCGGGTTGAGCCGGATCGCCCGGACCCCGTGGAACAGGCGCTCGCGCTCGGTCAGCGTGTAGGTGCCGGGCGGGGTCGAACCGCGCATGCGCAGGTGGACGTAGCGCGGGTTGTCCATGTGCTCGCCGAGGCCGGAATGGGCCTCCAGCACCTCGCCGGAGGGCAGCGTCACCGTGCGGGCGGTGATGTCGTAGACGGCCGTTCCGGCCACCGAATCGGGCTCCGGGCTGATCCGGGTGCGCGGCGCCTCCTGCGGCAGGGCGTCCGGGCTGGCATAGGCCAGTGCCTGACGGGGCTCCTGGCGGCTGTCCTGGCGGCTGTCCTGGCGGCTGTCCTGGCGGCTGTCCTGAGACGGCGCCGCGGCGCCGACGCCGAACAGCTTCTCGAAGAAGGACGGCTCCTCGGCCATCGCGGCGCGGAACACGTCGCGGGTCCGGGGCAGGGCGCGGCTCGCCACCCGCGCGGGCGGCGCCGGTGCGCGCCGCAGCTCGGGCGGGCGGGCCACCGGCAGCGGCACGAGGGCGGGAACAGGGGCGGGTGCGAGGGCGGCGGGCGTGGGCTCGGCCGCGGCCATCCGGACCGGCGCCCCCGTCCCCTTCTCGCCGGTCCTCTCGCCGGTCCTGTCCGCGACTCTCTCGGCGACTTTCTCTGCAGCTTTGGCCTGGGCCATCCGGACCTGGGCGGCCCGCGCCCGCTCCGCCTGCGCGACCTGCCGGGCGATCTCCCGGACCGCCGGGGACGGGGCGGCGGCGGCGACCTGGAAGCCGGCGACCGGCGGGGTTTCGCCCCCGAAGGCCGTGGCGGTGCCGGCGCCCAGCGCCGGGCTCCGGTCGAGCATCCAGGCGAGGCTCGGCCGCGGCGCCGCCGCGGCCTGCGGGACCGGGACGGCGGCCGGCCCGGCCGCCGCGACGGACTCCGCCTCGGGGCGGGCCGGCCCCTGCGGGTGGCTGAACACGGCCCAGCCGGCGAGGCTCACGCCGGTGAGAGCGATGAGCGTCGTCAGCCGGGCGCGGCGACGGGCGCGCCGCATGGCGCTCGGGTAGGGCGCCCGGGTGCGGACGACCGGGTCGTAGGCGGTCTCGACGTAGCTGGGGCGCGGGGGCGCCGGTCGCCGGGGTTCCGCGCTCGGATACGCGGTCTGGAACGCGGCGAGGGACAACGCAGCCTGGGCCATTCGGGAACTCGCGTACGCGCTTCCCCTGGGCAGCCGCCGCCGTTCGTCCGCGAGAGCCGTTCTCGCGCACGTGGCCCGGGTCACCCGTCTGGGGAGGACATCAACCGTCCACCCCATTAAGCCGTGCTGTGGTTAATCCCCGCTAAAGAGACAGTTTCCGCGGGCGTTCCCGTGTTGGGACACAGCCTCAGGTGGCCCGATTCGGCGCGTTCCCGGCCGCGTCGGCCGCCGGCTCCATCGGCCCGTGCCGGCGCGCGACCAGCAGGCAGAGCAGGGCCACCGGCACGCCGATGAGGGACGTGCCGACGAAGAACCACGCGAACCCGGTCCACTCGATCACGAAGCCCGAGAACCCCGCGAGCAGGCTGCCGGGCAGGGCGCAGAGCGAGGTCAGCAGGGCGTACTGGCTCGCCGCGTGGGCGGTGGCCGAGAGCCGCGACATGTAGGTGATCAGCACGATCGACGCGAAGGCGTAGGCGAAGCCGTCGATCCCGACGGTCAGCGCGAAGGTCCAGAACGCCGCGCCGCCGTGGCCGCCGTGCCAGGCGAGGTAGGCCAGCGCGAGGTGGGAGGCCGAGGCCGTCACGGTGCCGATGAGCAGGCTCGCCATCATGCCGATCCGCGGGATGATGGCGCTCGCCAGGAAGGTGCCCCCGAGCGCGATCCAGAAGCCGAACAGCTTCGTCACCGTCGCGATGTCGGTGTTGGTGTAGCCGAGCGTCTTGAACAGCGGGATCGCCATGGCATTCGAGACGTAGCCGGGCATCCGGAAGCCCGCGACCAGCGCCAGCACCGGCAGGGCGAGCGGCCCGAGCCGGGCGAGGAGGTCGCGGATCGGCGCCCAGACGGTCTCGACGAAGCCGCCGGTGGCGGGGGTCTCGGGGACGGGGGGTTCGGGCGCCAGCAGGGCCGCGACCGTGCCGGGCGCCATGAGCGCGGCCATGCACAGGTAGGCCACGCGCCAGCCATACGCGTCGGACAGGTAGAGCGCGCCGGCGCCGGCCGCGAGGTTGCCGATCCGGAAGCCGATCTCGGCCCAGGACGACATCAGCGCCTGCTGCTCGGGCGGCGCGGCGGTGATGCGCCAGCCGTCGATCACCACGTCCTGGGTGGCGCCCGCGACGCCGAGCGCCAGGGAGAACGCCACCGTCCAGGCGAGCCAGTGGGCCGGGTCGCCGAAGGCGACGCCCGCCAGCGCCAGGGCGACGAGGATCTGCGTGGCGACGATCCAGCCGCGGCGCCGCCCGAGCCAGCGGCCGATGAGCGGCGCGTCGTGGCGGTCGAGGAAGGGGGCCCAGAGGAACTTGAGCTTGTAGGCGATGGTGAGCTCGCTCATCAGCCCGATCGTGGCGAGCGGCACCTTCGCCTGGACGAGCCACGCCGACTGCGTCGCGTAGACGAGCAGGAACGGGATACCCTGCGCGAAGCCGAGCCCCAGCACCGCGGCGACGCGCCGGTCGGTGAACAGGGGCGTGAGGAAGGCGCCCGGCGCGGCCTTCACCGGCTCGGGCGCGCCGGTGATCGGCGCCGGGTCTGCCATCCACGCGTCTCCTCAAGCCGCCCCGCAGGATGAGGGGTCTCGCCGGGGCGCGACGCCCCCGCCCCTCACGCCGCCTTCTTCCCCCGCTCGGCGATCTTCACGAGACTGCGCAGCACCTCGGTGGCGGTCTTGAGCCGGGCCGGGACCGTGTTCAGCTCGCGCACGAACACCACGCTCATGTCGGGCCGCACCTTCGCGAACGACGCCTGCTCGGCGACGAAGGCCACGAGCCCCTGCGGGTTGGCGTAGGAGCGGTCGCGGAAATGGACCACCACACCCTTCGGCCCGGCCTCGACCTTCTCGACGTTCGCCTTGAGGCAGAGGATCTTGATCGTGCCGATCTTGAGGAGCTGCTCCACCTCCGGCGGCAGCGGCCCGAACCGGTCGATCAGCTCGGCGCCGAAGCTCTCCATCTCGGCATCGTCCTGGATGGTGGCGAGCCGGCGGTAGAGCGCCAGCCGGACGCCCAGATCCTCGACGTAATCCTCCGGGATCGTGACCGGCGCGCCGAGCGCGATGGTCGGCGACCACGCCTCCTCGGGCACGTCCTCGATGCCGGCCTTGAGCGCCGTCACCGCGTCCTCCAGCATCTGCTGGTAGAGCTCGTAGCCGACCTCCTTGATGTGGCCCGACTGCGCGTCGCCGAGCAGGTTGCCGGCGCCGCGGATGTCGAGGTCGTGGGAGGCGAGCTGGAAGCCCGCGCCCAACGTGTCGAGGCTCTGGAGCACCTTGAGGCGCTGCTCGGCCTGGGCGGTGAGCTGGCGGTTCGCCGGGGTCGTGAACAGCGCGTAGGCGCGGGCCTTCGAGCGCCCGACGCGGCCGCGCAGCTGGTAGAGCTGGGCCAGCCCGAACATGTCGGCCCGGTGCACGATCAGCGTGTTGGCGGTGGGGATGTCGAGGCCGGATTCCACGATCGTGGTCGAGAGCAGGACGTCGAACTTGCCCTCGTAGAAGGCCGTCATCACGTCCTCGAGCTGGCCGGCCGCCATCTGGCCGTGGGCGACCGCGACCTTGATCTCGGGCATCTCGGCGTCGAGGAATTTCTTGACCTCGGCCAGATCCTCGATCCGCGGCACGACGTAGAAGGACTGGCCGCCGCGGTAGCGCTCGCGCAGCAGGGCCTCGCGGATGGTCAGCGGGTCGAACGGCGTCACGAAGGTGCGCACCACCAGCCGGTCGACCGGCGGGGTGGCGATGATCGAGAGCTCGCGAACCCCCGTCATGGCGAGCTGGAGCGTGCGCGGGATCGGCGTCGCCGAGAGCGTCAGCACGTGGACGTCCGCCTGGAGCGCCTTCAGCCGCTCCTTGTGGGCGACGCCGAAATGCTGCTCCTCGTCCACGATGATCAGGCCGAGATCCTTGAAGGCGATGTTCTTCGCCAAGAGGGCGTGGGTGCCGACCACGATGTCGACCGTGCCGGCGATGAGCCCGGCGCGGGTCTGCTTCATCTCCCCCGCCGAGACGAAGCGGGAGAGCTGCGCCACCTGGACCGGCAGCCCTTTGAAGCGCTCGGCGAAGGTCCGGTAGTGCTGGCGGGCCAGCAGCGTGGTCGGGACGATCACCGCCACCTGCTTGCCGGAGATCGCCGCCGCGAAGGCGGCGCGGAGCGCCACCTCGGTCTTGCCGAAGCCGACATCGCCGCAGACCAGCCGGTCCATCGGGCGGCCGGCATTGAGGTCGTCCAGCACCGCGTCGATGGCGTTGGCCTGATCCTCGGTCTCCTCGAACGGGAAGCGGGCGGCGAACTCGCCGTAGAGCCCCTCGGGCGCCTGCAGGGACGGGGCCTTCCGGACGAAGCGCTGGGCCGCGACCTTGATCAGCTCGCCCGCCATCTCGAGGATGCGGCGCTTCATCTTGGCCTTGCGGGCCTGCCACGCGCCGCCGCCGAGCCGGTCGAGGGCGACCTCGGAATCCTCCGAGCCGTAGCGGGTCAGGAGCTCGATATTCTCCACCGGCAGGAGCAGCAGGCCGCCGGTGTATTGCAGCTCCAGGCAATCGTGCGGGGCGCCGGCGGCGTGGATCGTCTTGAGGCCCACGAACCGGCCGATGCCGTGGTCGGCGTGGACCACGAGGTCGCCGGGCTGGAGCGCCTGCACCTCCAGGATCACGTCCTGGGGCCGCTTGGCCTTGCGCTTCTGGCGGACCAGCCTGTCGCCCAGGATATCGCCCTCGGAGACGACGGCGAGTTCGCCCGCGGTGAAGCCCGCCTCCAGGCCCCAGACGGCCACGGCCGCGTCGGTGCCGCGCTTGAGCGCGTAGACGTCGGTGAGCCGGGTGATCGCCACGGGCTTCCTCAGGCCGTGGTCGGTGAGCACACCGCAGAGCCGGTCGCGCGACCCGTCGGACCAAGCTCCCAGGATCACGTGATGACCGGATCCCTGGAGATCGCGGATATGCGCCACCGCGGCGTCGAACACGCTGGCATTCTCGTCGGCCCGCTCGGGGGCGAAGCTCCGTCCGGCCTTGGCGCCGCAATCGATCACCGCGCGCTCGGACGATTCGGGCTGCGCGAACGGGGTCAGCCGCGCCACGGTGGCGGTGCCGATCCGCTCCTTCAGCTCGTTCGGCGTCAGGTAGAGGGCGCGGGGCGGCAGGGGCTTGTAGGGGGCGACGCCGGGCTGCGGCGTCTTCATCGCGCCCTCGCGGGCCTGGTAATAGTCCTGGACGAGCGCGATCCGCTCGGCGGCAGCGTCCTCCACCTGCGGGTCGAAGACCAGCGGCACGCCGCCGAGGTAGTCGAACAGCGTGTCGAGGTGGTCGTAGAACAGCGGCATCCAGTGCTCGAGGCCGGCGTAGCGCCGCCCCTCGCTCACCGTCTCGTAGAGCCGGTCGTCCCGGGTCGCCGCCCCGAAGCTCTGGATGTAGTTCTGGCGGAAGCGGCGGATGGTCTCCGTGGTGAGCTGGACCTCGCTCATCGGCATCAGGTCGAGCGAGCGGAGCTGCCCGGTGGTGCGCTGCGTCTCCGGGTCGAAGGCGCGGATCGATTCCAGCGTGTCGCCGAAGAAGTCGAGGCGGATCGGGGCCGGCAGGCCGGGGGGCGACAGGTCGAGGATGCCGCCGCGGACCGCGTACTCGCCGGTGTCGCGCACCGTCCCGGTGCGCAGGAAGCCGTTGGCCTCGACCCAGGCCACCACGTCGTCCATCGACACGACGTTGCCGATCGCCGCCGAGAACGCCTCCTTGGCGATGTGGGCGCGGGGCGGGACCCGCTGCACCAGGGCGTTGACCGTGGTGCAGAGGATGCGCGGGCGGTCCTCGGCCGAGCGGGTGCGGGCGAGGCGGGCGAGCGCCGTCATCCGGGCGGCGGCGACCGCCGTCGTCGGCGAGACCCGGTCGTAGGGCTGGCAGTCCCAGGCCGGCAGGCTCATCACGTCCATCTCGGGCGCGACGAAGCCGAGGGCCGCCTGGAAGGCCGCCGAGCGCCCGGAATCGCGCGCCACGTGGACCAGCACCGCCGGCGCGTCGACGGTGGGCGCCAGGGCGCGGGCGAGGTCGGCGAGCGCCAGCGCGTCGAAGCCCTCCGGGGCGTTCGCCAGGACCGGGCTGTCGCCGCGCTTGAGGGCGTCGATCGCCCGGGCGAGCGCGGAGGATTTCGGCAGCGCGAAGCGCGCGACCTGCGGCTTGGCGGCGGGGGCGGGGGGCTTCGGCTGAGGCTTGGCCATCGGGTCTTTCGCGGGAAATCCCGCCGGGCGCGTCAGGGGAGGAGGTCGGGTGGCGTTAGCCGATCGGGCCGCCGCGATAAAGCGTCCCCGGGGTCACGGCTGAACGCATCCTATATGGCGGTTCTGCCGCGGCATGGAACGGCTGTTCGGCCGCGCTTCGGGAACACGCGCGGCCCGGCCCAGAGCACCTTGCGGATCGCCTCTCCCAGGGGGAAGAGACGGCCCCATCGTCTTTGCGAGCGCAGCGAAGCGATCCAGCGGCGCCGCACCTTCGGACGTCGCGCTGCCCTGGGTCACATCGCTGCGCTCGTGATGACGGAGCGGGCCGCATCGGCCGAGCTTTTCGATCGGATGAGACGGAAGCCCGCGGCTTACGCCCCTCAGGCGTCCGGCCCGACGATCTCCGCCAGCGCCGCCTCGACCCGGCCGCGGAAGAAGTCCGCGTTGGGCATGTGCTCGGTCATCGCGGCGGCGCGCGCCGTCGCCTGCCGCAGGATCTCGGCGCGGAGTGCCGGATCGGAGCGCTCCATCATCTCCAGCATGATGCGCACCACCAGCTCGGTGGCGATCGACCGGGCCGGGTGGTCGTAGTTGGGCTTCGGTTCGTCCATCGCGGGCTCTCTCGACCGGTCGCTCTCAGGAGTGGATCGGCGCGTCGTGCCGGTGGAACGCCCGCACCCGCCGCCAGACCGACGTGTCGTAGTTCGTGGGCGTCTCGACCTCGCCGGTCAGCCACTTGAACAGGTCGCGGTCCGGCACCTCGATCAGCGCCTCGAACTGGTCGAGCTCCGCTTCCGAGAGGTCGCCGATCTCGGCATCGGCGAAGCGGCCCATGATCAGGTCCATCTCGCGGATGCCCCGGTGCCAAGCGCGGTAGAGGAGGCGGCGGCGGCGCGGATCGAGGTCGGCGCTCGTGCGGGTGGTGCCGGACATGGATGTCGGACCTCGGCTCAGGGAATCGCAGGGCCTAGATAGGCGTCCGGGTCCGGCGGATCCAGAACGGGGCCGCGGCCGGGCGGGTTACAACCGGGGCGCGAGAGGCCAAAAACGAATTGCCTCCGGCGGGCGGTCCGTTATCTCGGGCTGCAACGCCCCGGACGGGGCGGCGAGCGGGAGTCCAACGATGCCGAAGGCGATCCGGGTCTACGAGTACGGCGGTCCCGAGGTGATGCGCTTCGAGGACGTGCCCCTGGCCGAGCCGGGTCCCGGGCAGATCCGGGTCAGGCAGGCCGCCATCGGCGTCAACTTCATCGACATCTACTTCCGCACCGGCGCCTACAAGTCCCCGCACATGCCCTACACCCCCGGCAAGGAGGGCGCCGGCACCGTCACGGCGGTGGGCGAGGGCGTGACCCAGTTCAAGGCCGGCGACCGGGTCGCCTACGGCTCGGTGGCGGACGGCTGCTACGCCGAGGAGCCGGTGATCCCGGCCTCGGCGGCCGTGCCGATCCCCGACGGGGTCGACGAGAAGACCGCCGCCGCCATGATGCTCAAGGGCCTGACCGTCGAGTACCTGCTGCACCGGACCTACGCGGTGAAGCCCGGCGACACGATCCTGTGGCAGGCCGCCGCCGGCGGCGTCGGCCTGATCGCGTGCCAGTGGGCCAAGCACCTCGGCGCCACCGTGATCGGCACCGCCGGCAGCCCCGAGAAGGCGGAGCTCGCCAAGCAGAACGGCTGCGACCACGTCATCCTCTACCGCGAGGAGGACGTGGCCAAGCGCGTGCGCGAGATCACCGGCGGCAAGGGCGTGCCGGTGGTCTACGACGGCGTCGGGCAGGCGACCCTGATGGGCTCCCTGGACAGCCTCGCGCCGCTCGGCCTGCTGGCGAGCTTCGGCTCTGCCTCCGGGGCGATCACCGGGCTCGACCTCGGCCTGCTGGCCCCGCGCGGCTCGCTCTACGTGACGCGCCCGACGCTCGCGACCTTCTCGTCGAACCGCGCCACCCTGGAGGAGGCGGCCGCCCGCCTGTTCAAGGTGGTCCGCGACGGCGCGGTGAAGATCGCGGTCAACGCCACCTACCCGCTGGCCGAGGCGCAGCAGGTGCACCGCGACCTCGCCGGCCGGGAGACCACCGGCTCGATCGTGATGCTGCCGTAGGGACCGACCGTGACGCCCGGCAACGCCGACCTGCTCCTCGTCGTCGACGTGCAGGTCGACTTCCTGCCGGGCGGGGCGCTCCCCGTCCCGGGGGGCGACGCGGTGATCGGCCCGATCAACGACCTCCAGCACCGCTTCCGGCACGTGGTGCTGATGCAGGACTGGCATCCGGCCGATCACGTCTCCTTCGCCGAGACCCATCCGGGGCGGGCCCCGTTCGAGACCGTGACGCTGCCCTACGGGCCGCAGGTGCTGTGGCCGCGCCACTGCGTCCAGGGCAGCCCCGGGGCCGCCTTCGCGCCGGACCTCGCCACCAACCGGGCGAGCCTGGTGGTGCGCAAGGGGCTGGATCCGCGGGTCGACAGCTACTCGGCCTTCCTGGAAGCCGACCGGGCCACGCGCACCGGCCTCGCCGGGGCGCTCCGGGAGCGCGGCATCACCCGCGTCGCCGTGTGCGGCCTCGCCACCGATTTCTGCGTCGCCTGGAGCGCGCTCGACGCGCGCGACGCGGGGTTCGACGTCCTCGTGGTGGCGGACGCGGTGCGCGGGATCGACGTGGACGGGTCGCTCGCGCGGGCCTGGGCGCGGATGGAGGCGGCGGGCGTCCGCCGGATCGCCGCGGCGGAGATCGGCTGAGGGCGTGCGGGGACCGGGAGGCGAACCGCCGCACGCCGCGCGGGAGACCGGCCCCGCGCCGACGCGTTGGCCCGACATCAGCATCCGACAGGAGCCTGCATGTCATCCAAGCACCCGAAGACCGACACGCCCACGGACGCCGACCTCAAGGGCAATCCCGGGATCGGCACCTCGAAGGGGATGAGCGGCGCCGACCCGGCGGATCTGCAGGCGGATTCGACCTTCGAGGGCGACGTCGACAACGAGACGAAGCTCGACGGCGGCGTCGACCCCGACCACCGGCCGCGCAAGAACGCGTGACCGAGAACGCGTGACCGGATGCCCGGGCCGGTGCGGCCCGGGTCGATCTCAGCGACTGCGCGCCGGCGCCTTCGGCCGCTGCGGTGCGGGGGCCGCGGGCTTGGCGCTCGGGCCGCCTGCCGGAACGTAGACCTGGGCCGGGCTCGCGGTGTAGCCCCGGAGCTGGGCCGCGTTGGCGGCCCCGAAAGCGGATGTGCCGTCCGCGCGGGCGGCGCCCGCCGCGAGGGCCGATAGAAGCGCGGCGGCCAGGGCCAGGCGGGCGGGCTTCGGCATCGACAGGGTCCTTGTGTTCGCGCGGGCTCGAGAAACCCTGATCCGGACCGGATCGCTCCGCTCTGCGATCGACCCGGCCTTCCCGACGTGCGGAACCGCACAGGCGCCGTGTCGTGCATGACGGCGGCGGCTCCATCGCTTTCCGGTTGATGCTTCCCCACCGTCGTCGTTGCGAGTGGAGCGAGGCGATCCAGGGCCAGAGCCACGCTGACCGATGTCCTGCTGCCCGGGGTCACTTCGCTGCGCCCGTGATGACGGAGCGTGGGCCTGCCCCGGAGGCCGTGTCAGAGCGCCAGCCCGAGCTGGAGCGGCGCCTCCGGCGCGTCCTGCGCGAAGCCCGACAGCGACACCCCGATCAGCCGCGCGCTGCGGCGCAGGGGGAACAGGCCGGCGAGCAGGTCGAGGCCGATCCGCTCCAGGGCGGCCCGGTCGGCCACCGGCACGGCGAGGGACTTCGCCCGGGTGACCTGCGCGAAATCCGAGAACTTGAGCTTCAGGGTCACGGTCCGGGCGCGCATGCCCTTGGCGTCGGCGCCCGCCCAGACCTTGTCGAACAGCGGCGCCAGCCGGGCGGCCAGGACCTCGAAAGCGGCCGTGTCGTCCGAGAAGGTGGTCTCGGCGCCGATCGACTTGCGCACCCGGTGGGCGCGCACCGGCCGCGCGTCGATGCCCCGGGCGACCGCGTGGTAGTAGGCGCCCGCGGAGCCGAAGGTCTCGCGCAGGCGCTCCGGCGTCCAGGCGCGCAGATCCGCCCCGGTCTCGATCCCGAGCCGCTTCATCTTCGCCTCGGTGACCGGGCCGACGCCGTGGAACCGGCCGATCGGCAGCGCCGCCACGAAGTCCGGCCCCATGGCGGGGGTGATGACGAACAGGGCGTCGGGCTTGCGGTGGTCGGACGCCACCTTGGCGAGGAACTTGTTGTACGAGACCCCGGCCGAGGCGATGAGCCCGGTGCGCTCCAGGATCTCGGCCCGGATCGCCTTCGCCACGGCCGTCGCCGTCGGGAGGCCCAGGAGGTTCTCGGTGACGTCGAGATAGGCCTCGTCGAGGGCCACCGGCTCGATGATGGCCGTGTGCCGGGCGAAGACCGCCCGGATCTCCTCGGAGACCGCCCGGTAGACCTCGAAGCGCGGCTTCACGAACAGCAGGTCCGGGCACAGCCGCCGCGCGGTGGCCGACGGCATGGCGGAGCGGACACCGAATTTTCGGGCCTCGTAGCTCGCAGCGGCCACCACCCCGCGCTCCCGGGAGCCGCCGACCGCCAGCGGCCGGCCGCGCAGCGACGGGTCGTCGCGCTGCTCCACGGAGGCGTAGAACGCGTCCATGTCGATGTGGATGATCTTTCGGAGCGCGACCTCCGGATCCATCGCCGCCTCGGGTCCCGACCAAGTTCCTGATCTGTTCCGAAAGACCGCGCGGGGCGGGCGGGGTCAAGCCGCGTCGGACGCGGCGTCAACAGGAGTCCGGTCCGCGCCCGTCATCGCGAGCGCAGCGCGACGTCCCCGAGCGCAGCGCATCCCTGGATTGCTTCGCTGCGCTCGCAAAGACGGGGTCTGCCGTCAGGCGACGCTGCCGTAGAGGTCGTAGGCCTCGGCCCGGTCGATCTTCACCGTGACGATGTCGCCGACCCGCACCGGGCGCCGGAACGCGGCGTGGACATTGCCGTCGATCTCCGGCGCGTCGGCCTTGGACCGGCCCCGCGCCACCCCGCCCTCGACCGAATCGACGATGACGGGCAGCCGCTTGCCGACCTTGGCCCGCTGCAGCCGGAGCGCGATGCCGTTCTGGGTCTCCATGAACCGGCGCTTGCGCTCGGCCTTCACCGCCGGCGGCACGAGGTCGCCCAGCGCGTTGGCGGTGGCGCCGGCCACCGGCTCGTACTCGAAGCAGCCGACCCGATCGAGCTTGGCCTCCTGCAGCCAAGCGAGCAGCTCCTCGAACTCGGCCTCGGTCTCGCCGGGGAAGCCGACGATGAAGGTCGAGCGGATCGCGAGGTCCGGGCAGGTCTGCCGCCAGCTGCGGATCCGGTCGAGCTGGCGCTCCTGGTTGCCGGGGCGGCGCATGCGCTTGAGCACGGAGGGGCTCGCGTGCTGGAGCGGCATGTCGAGATAGGGCAGCACCTTGCCCTCGGCCATCAGCGGGATGACCTCGTCCACGTGCGGGTAGGGGTAGACGTAGTGCAGCCGCACCCAGGCGCCGAGCTCGCCGAGTTCCTTGGTGAGGTCGTAGAACTTGGCGCGGACCTGGCGGTCGCGCCACGGGCTCTCGCTGTAGCGGATGTCGACGCCGTAGGCGCTGGTGTCCTGGCTGACGACCAGCAGCTCCTTCACGCCGGCCTTCACCAGTTTCTCGGCCTCGCGCAGCACGTCGGCGGCGGGGCGGCTGACGAGGTTCCCGCGCAAGCTCGGGATGATGCAGAAGCTGCAGCGGTTGCTGCACCCCTCCGAGATCTTCAGGTAGGCGTAGTGGCGCGGGGTGAGCTTGATCCCCTGCGGCGGCACGAGGTCGAGGAACGGGTCGTGGGCCGGCGGCACCGCCTCGTGGACGGCCGCCACCACCGACTCGTAGGCCTGGGGCCCGGTCACCGCCAGGAGGTCGGGGTACTTCTCGCGGATCTCCTCCGGCTGCGCGCCCATGCAGCCGGTGACGATGACGCGGCCGTTCTCCGCCATGGCCTCGCCGATGGCCGAGAGCGACTCCGCCTTGGCGGAATCGAGGAAGCCGCAGGTGTTGACGATCACCACGTCGGCGCCGTCGTGCCGCCGGGCCAGCTCGTAGCCCTCGGCGCGCAGATGGGTGAGGATCCGCTCGGAATCGACCAGCGCCTTCGGGCAGCCCAGCGAGACGAACGAGATTTTCGGGGCGGCGCCGGGAGCGGGGCCGCGGGGAGCGGGCGTGGCGGTCATGGCATTCGGGTCGGACAGTCCGGCGGGGCGATCGGCCGCCCGGCGCGCGGGACCAGGAATTCGGGGTCGCGCTCCTATACAGGCTCCCGCGCCTCCGCGCGAGGCCGGCCGCCGCAGGGGTGCCCGGCCCTGCGCGCGAGCCTGAGCCCGGGCGCGGATCCTATCGCTACGGCAGAGCTTTGCGGCCGGCTCCTCAGACCCCACATCAGGATTGGGCGGCGCGGCCCTGCGCCCCGGACACGGCCCGCCCGCGCGCGGCGGCGGGGCCTGCGTGGAACTGCCGCTTCCCCCGCGGCATCGCCTGTGCGACGGCAGCGGATGACGCACAGCCCGAGGATAACGGCCCCGAACCCGGTCATGTGGACCCGAGAGATCCCCTTCATCGATCCCGTCGCGGCGGCGGCCCGGCTGCGCGCCCTGCCCGGGCTCGCCTTCCTCGACAGCGCCATGCGGCACGACCCGCTGGGGCGGCACTCGATCGTGGCCGCCGACCCGTTCGCGCGGTTCCGCTACCGCGACGGGCGCGCGACCCTCGACGGGAGGCCGGTGGCGGGCGGCCCGATGGCCGCGCTCCGGGCCTGCCTCGAACCCTACCGGCTCGAGGCAGGCCCGGAGCCGTTCCCCGGCGGGGCGATCGGGTACCTCGCCTACGACCTCGGCGCGGCGCTGGAGCGGGTGGCGCCGCCCGCCCGGCGGGCGGGGCTCACCGACGACATCGCGCTGAACCTCTACGACACCGCGCTGGTCGTCGACCACGCCGCCGGCACGGGCCGGCTCGTCGCCACGGGTTTCCCCGAGACCGCGCCGGACGCGCGGCGGGCCCGCGCGGAGGCGCGGCTCGCCCGCTTCGCCGACCTGCTCGGCGGCGCGGAGCCGCCGGTCCCGGCCCCTGCCCGGACGGCCCAGCCGCTCGCGTGGCGCTCGAACTTCGACCGCCAAAGCTATGAAGAAGCAGTCGAAAAGGTCCGCACCTACATCCGGGCCGGCGACATCTACCAGGCCAACATCGCCCAGCGCTTCGTCGCCGACCTGCCGGCCGGCTTCGACCCGTTCGCCCTCTACCGGCGGCTGCGCGAGACCAACCCGGCGACCTTCGGGGCCTACCTGGAACAGGAGGGCCTGACCGTCGCCTCGTCCTCGCCGGAGCGGTTCATCCGCCTCGACGGACGGCACGTGGAGACGCGCCCGATCAAGGGCACCGCCCGCCGCCTCGACGACCCGGCGGCCGACCGGGCGGCGGCCGAGGCGCTCCAGGCCAGCGTCAAGGAGCGGGCCGAGAACGTCATGATCGTCGACCTACTGCGCAACGACCTGTCGCGGGTCTGCCGGCCGGGCACCGTCGCCGTGCCGACCCTGTGCGGCCTGGAGACCTACGCCAACGTCCACCATCTGGTGTCGGTGGTGACCGGCGACCTCCGCGACGGGCTCGACGCCCTCGACCTCCTGGAAGGGACCTTCCCGGGCGGCTCGATCACGGGCGCGCCGAAGATCCGCGCCATGGACATCATCACGGAGATCGAGGGCGACGCGCGGGAACTCTACTGCGGCGCCATCGGCCGGATCGGCTTCGACGGGGCGCTCGACACGTCGATCGCGATCCGCACCGTGTTCATGGACGCGCGGCAGGCGGTGCTGCAGGCGGGCGGCGGGGTGACGCTGCTGTCGGAGCCGGGCCCGGAATACGACGAGACCCTGGCCAAGGCCGCCCGCGTGTTCGAGGCCTTCGCATGATCCTCGTCCTCGACAATTACGACTCGTTCGTCTTCAACGTCGTCCGCTACCTGGAGGAGCTCGGCGAGACGGTCCGGGTCGTGCGCAACGACGCGCTGGACGTGGCCGGCATCCGGGCGCTCGCCCCCGAGGCGCTGGTGGTCTCGCCCGGGCCCTGCACCCCCGCGGAGGCCGGGATCTCCCTGCCGGCGATCCGGGACCTGTCGGGGGAGGTGCCGATCCTCGGCGTCTGCCTCGGCCACCAGGCGATCGGCGCGGCCTTCGGCGGCACGGTCGCGCGGGCGCAGCGGCCCCTGCACGGGCAGATGACGCCGATCGCCCATACGGGCGCGCGGCTGTTCTCCGGGCTGCCGGCGCCGATGCCGGTGGGGCGCTACCACTCGCTGGTGGTGACGCCCGGGCCCGCGATGGACAGGCACCTCTCGGTCGACGCGGTCTCGCAGGAGGGGGAGGTGATGGCGCTGTCGCACCGCACCCACCCGACCTACGGCATCCAGTTCCACCCGGAATCGGTCCTGACCGAGGGCGGCCACGCCCTGTTCGCCAATTTCCTGGATCTCGCCCGCGCGTGGCGGGAGAGGCCGGAGGGGCGCCGCGATGCTGTGGCGTGACGGGGCGCTTCTGCCCGGAACCACGGCTCCGCTCGACCACACCGACCGCGGCCTGACGCTCGGCGACGGCCTGTTCGACACCGCACTGGCGCTCGGCGGCCGCGTCGCCTTCGAGGACGCCCATATCGCCCGGCTCGTGGCCTCCGCGGAGACGCTGGGGATCCCCGCCAAACCCGAGCGGATCCGTGCGGCCATGCGGGACCTCGCGGGTCAGGGGGAGCGGCTCGCGATCCGGACCACGCTGACGCGCGGCTCCGGCCCGCGCGGCCTGAGGCCACCGGACGCGCCGAACCCGACCCTGTTCGCCACCGCGGCCGCGAGCGCCAGGGCCGCGTCCTTCGCGCCCCTGCGCCTGTGGCCGACGGCCATCGCCCGCAACGACACCTCCCCCGCCGCCCGCCTGAAGACGCTGGGCTATCTCGACGCGGTGCTGGCCGCCCGCGAGGCCGCCGCCGCGGGGTTCGACGAGGCGCTGTTCCGCAACACCCGGGGCCGCGTCGCCTGCGCGGGCACCGGCAATCTTTTCGCCCTGTTCGGCGCCAATCTGGTGACGCCCCCGCTCGGGGACGGCGTGCTCGCCGGCATCGTGCGGGCGGAGGTGCTGGGTCTCGCCGCCGGATGCGGGCTGCGGGCCGAGGAACGGTCGCTCGGCCTGCCCGATCTCCTCGGCGCGGAGGCCGTGTTCCTGACCAACTCCCTGCGGCTCCTGGCCCCCGTGACGGCCATCGGCGACACGGCCTTCCCGAGCGCCGGCCCGGGCGCCGGCCATCCGGCGGTGACCCGCCTCGTGGCGGCCCTGCGCGCCCGCCTGGCGCAGGCCTGCGGCGTCACGGAGGACGCGGTCGCGTGACCGAGGCGTCAATCGAGACTTGGCGGCGCCGGCTGCGCTACGCGCTCGCGGCGATCTACGGGTTCATCGGCGTGGTCCACCTCGTGGCGACCGACGCGATGCTGCCGCTCATGCCCGACTGGGTGCCGCAGCCGCGGCTCGTCATCCTGGCGACCGGCCTGTGCGAGATCGCGGGCGCGGTCGGCCTCCTCACCGGGCGGTTCCGCCGGGCGGCCGCGCTCGGCCTCGCCCTCTACGCGGTCTGCGTCTACCCGGCGAACCTCAAGCACGCGTTCGAGCACGTCCACGTCGAGGGCATCCCGGATTCCTGGTGGTACCACGGGCCGCGGCTCGCGTTTCAGCCGGTCTTCGTCTGGGCGGCGCTCTGGGCCGGCGGCCTGATCGACTGGCCGTTCGGCGGCCGCCGCGGGTCCGGACAGGGCGCGACCGAGATCTCCGGTGATCCGGCACGGCCGCCGAAAGGTCCGGATCCCGACGCGCCGGCAACCATCCGCGAACCTTGATCACAGGATCCCGGGATCCCCGGATCCCCGGATCCCGGCAGGCTTTGATCCCAGGATCCTGGCCGATCGACCGGCCGGAAGTCGCCGCGCGGGCCGGAAGACCGGTCGGCCCGGCGGCGATACGGGCGGACGACATGCCGAAGCGCCGCGACCCGGGCCGATCGCCCCCGCCTCCGCCGGACGCGGTGCCGGAGACCGTGCCGGACCGCGACGCGGTGGAGCGCGCCCTGGAAACGGTCCTCGACCGCCTGCGCCCGAAGCCGGGCGGCGCGCCGCGGGGCAGCCGGAAGCCGCGCCCGGACGGGGCGGGCGGCTGAGCCCCGAAAGGTTCCTCCACAGGGCGAAGATATCGCCCGGATACGGCCGGCCGGACCGGAGTTCCCCGGAGGACGCCGCCGAACACGGCGCGTGGACACCAGCGGAGACAGACCGAATGGCCAAGCAGAAGACGCTGCAGGACGCCTTCTACGAGACCCTGAAGGACGTCTACTACGCCGAGAAGCAGTCGGTGAAAGCCCTCAAGAAATCCGCCAAGGCGGCGGAGCACGACGAGCTGCGCCAGGCCTTCGAGACCCACGCCGAGGAGAGCGCCCAGCAGGTGGAGCGCCTGACGCAGGTCTTCGAGATCATCGGCAAGCCGGCCCGGGCCAAGACCTGCGAGGCGATGCAGGGCATCGTCTCGGAGATGGAGGAGGATCTCGACGACTTCGCCGACAGCCCGGCCGCCGACGCGGTGCTGGCCGCCTGCGCCCAGGCGGTGGAGCACTACGAGATCGCCCGCTACGGCACCCTGAAGACCTGGGCGGCCCAGCTCGGCTACGCGGACGCCGCCGAGCTCCTGGACGAGACCCTGCAGGAGGAGAAGCGGACCGACGCGCTGCTCTCGAAGATCGCCGAGTCGATCAACGCCGCGGGCGAGCCCGGCGGGGCGGAGCCGGACGCGGAGCCGTCGAAGGGCCGGGGGAAGAAGGCCGCCTGACCGCGCACCGGCCGCGCGGGCGAGCCGGCGCCCCTGGGGCGCCGGTTCGCCGCGGCCCCGGGGGCGACGTCAGTTCGCCGTCAGTTCGTCTTCTCGATGGCGCTCAGCGGCGTCCAGTAGCAGCGATCCTGCGTGTCCTTCAGGGCGAGGCAGCCGTAGCTCATCGTCCGGGACTCGAGCCGGACCTCCTCGCCGGGCTTGAACGACCGGCACTCGCCGCTGGCGAGGCTGCCCTGCAGCAGCTGGCCGAACCCGGACTCGTCGCCCGCCATGACCAGCTTGAACAGGCGGTCCGTGACCTCCTGGGTGTGGCAGCCGAACCGCTCCTGGAGGATGGTCTCGGCCGCGGCCGGCCGGGACAGGGCGGCGGTGACGGCGAGGACGGCGAGGGCGGGCAGGGCGAAGCGCATGCGCGGAACATATCCGCGCGTCGCGACGTGTCGAGCCCTCGCCGTGCGGGGGCGCCGCGGAGGATCGCCGCGGGGATCGCCGCGAAGGCAGCCGCGAAGGCAGCCGGCCCGGTCGGGCGGCGCGTCCGGGCGAGGGCCGATCCGCGCTACCCGGCGACGGGCCTGACCACGACGTCCTCGGCGTAGACGAGGGTTGCCATGACACCGGACCGGATCCGATCGAAGACCGCGTCGAGATCCCCGACGCTCTGCATCAGCACGGCGCACGAGAGGGCGACGATCTGCGGGGTGCACTCCGTCCCTTCGGCGAGGAACTCGCGGATCGCGTCGACGAGGGACGCGGTGGCGTCCGCCTCCGCGGAGACGTCGAGGACGTGCAGGCAATCCTGCCGCAGGGACACGAGATCGCCGTCCACGACCGAGACCCATTGCCGGTCGTGATCGTAGATGAGCCAGCGCACCGACCCCGCCGCCACGGGGGCCAGTCCCGCGAGGTAGCGCCGAGCGGCCGCGTCGTCGAACATGGCACGGGTTTAACGCCCGCCCGCCGGAACGCCAACGCGTCGGATCACCGTTTCGGAGCCCGACGGATCCGCCGCGACAAGCCGGCATCTCGGGCCGCGAGTGAGCGGGCAGGGCGGGGCGGGGCGGGGCGGCCTGACGGCGCCGCTACGCCTGTCCCGCCGCCTCGTCGCGCTTGGCCGCCTGCCACGCCGCCTCCATGGCGGCGAGGTCGGAGCGGCCGAGGGCGCCCCCGGACGCCGCGAGATGCCGCGCCATGGCGGCGAAGCGCCGCTCGAACTTGGCGGTGCCGTCGCGCAGGGCGGTCTCCGGGTCGATCCCGGCGTGCCGCGCGAGGTTCGCCACCGAGAACAGGAGGTCGCCGATCTCCTCGGACAGGGCCTCCGGGTCGCCCGCCGCCAGGGCCTCGGCGACCTCGTCGGTCTCCTCGCGGACCTTGTCGACGACCTGGGCGGCGTCGTCCCAGTCGAAGCCGTAGGCGGCCGCCCGCCGGGAGATCTTCTCCGCCCGGGCGAGGGCCGGCAGCGCCCGCGCGACGCCGCCGAGGGGGTCGGGCGCCGGGTCCGGCGCGAGCCCCGCGTCCCGCCGCTCCGCCTGCCGGGCCGCCCGCTCCTGCGCCTTGATCGCCGCCCACTGGGCCTCGACCGCCGCGGGGTCGCGCAGGGGCGAGCCGGCGGGCAGGGGCGCGCCGTCCGGGGTGAAGACGTGGGGGTGGCGCCGGACCAGCTTGTCGCCGATGGCGCGGGCCACGTCGTCGAACGCGAAGGCGCCCCGCTCCTCGGCCATGCGGGCGTGGAACACCACCTGGAGCAGCAGGTCGCCGAGCTCGTCGCGCAGGTCGCCGAGGTCCCCCCGCGCCACCGCGTCGGCGACCTCGTAGGCCTCCTCGATGGTGTAGGGCACGATGGTGGCGAAGCTCTGCGCCACGTCCCAGGGGCAGCCGGCGACGGGATCGCGCAGGGTCGCCATCAGGCGCAGGAGCCGGCCCAGGGGCGCCTCCGCGGCGGGATCGGCGTCCCGCCCCCCGCTCGCCCCGGACCGGCCCGCGTCGCGTGTCTCGCTCATGCGGACGGGGTTAGAGCATGGCGCGGCGCAGGGAAATGCGTCTCACGGATCGCCGGTCCTCAGCGTCGGTCCTCAGCGCCGGGCCTCAGCGCCGGGCCTCAGCGCCGGGCCTCAGACCCGGCTCGGGTCGCGCTCGCGCACCTGCTCGGCCTGCAGGCCGTTCAGGTAGCCGGTGAGGCGGCCGCTGACCGCCGGGTCGGCGCACTGCACCCAGAGCGGCGCCGGGAGGGCGCGGACGGGCAGGCGCAGCAGGAAGGCCTCGGCCGAGAGGGCCGCCTCCCGCGCGGAGGCGGCGGCCAGGAGGCGCGCCCCCGCCTGCGTGCCGATCAGGATCGCGATCGTGCTCATGGCAGCTCTCCCGGCAGCTCGCTCGGCCGCACTCTCGGCCTCTCCGGGCCGCGCCCGTGCGGGACAACGGCGCGCGGGCCGCGGGCGTTGCACGGCGCGCCGATCCGCGCGGGTTCCGTCAAGGCCCTCAGCTCGTCGGTCGGACGCAGAGCGGCTCCCGGGCCAGCGCCAGGGTGAACGACCACAGGATCCGGCCGAGGGAATCGGTCAGCACCGCCCCGGTCAGGAGCATGTTGGCGGCGGTCCGGCACAGGTCGCGGGCGCGGCGGATCGCCGCCTCCGCGTCGTCCGCCTCCAGGCGGTCGCTGGCGAAGGCGAGGCCGCAGCGGCCGTCCGCGTGCTCGAGGGTGCGTCGGAGGTGATAGGCCGGCATCGCTTGGACCCACGCGAGGCGAATCACCGGCCGCCCGCGGCGCGGGCGGGAGCCGGCTGGCCAAGCTAGCGGCCCGGAGCGGGCCCGCGACTGATCCAGATCAAGCCGACGCGCATCCGCCGCCGTCCGGTCACGTCCCGGTGTCGCAGGCTGTCGCAGGGTACGCCCGCCGCCGGCGGCCGCTGCGGGAGGTCCGCGCGAGGCCGTGCCGGGTCTTGTTCCAGCGCAGCGGCGCCCGGACCAGCTCGATCAGCGCCAGCCACGCGGCGAGGCTGACCAGCAGGAAGTAGACCGGCATCCACGGGACCGACCGGGCGAGGTCCCCCCAGCCGCGCCGGGCGCAGCCGACGAGGGCGGGCAGGACCAGGGCGGCGAGTCCCGTCCCGAACAGCGTGATGGCGAGCCCCGTGGAGAGGTTGTCCAGGAAGACGGGGGCGGCCGGGATGTCCCGGACCAGGAAGGACCACGCCGCCGCGGCGAGGCAGGCCGGGTAGGCGAGCGCCGAGACCACCGTCCCGGGGACAAGGGCGGCGGCGCAGAGCGTCTCCAGGCCGCCGAGCCTGCGGGCGTTGGCCAGCGGGTGCCGCCCGTGGGTGAGGCTCGTCTGGACCAGGCCCTTCAGCCAGCGGGTGCGCTGGCCGAGCCAGGGCCCGAGGCGGGCCGGCGCCTCCTCGAAGGTAGGGCTGGGAAGGTCGCCGACGGTGTAGCCCGCCAGCGCGAGGCGCAGGCCGAGATCCGCGTCTTCGGTGACGTTGTGGGCGTCCCAGCCGTGCAGAGCCCGCACCACGACGGTGCGCAGGTGCATCGAGGTGCCGCCCAGCGGGACCGGCAAGCCGCAGCGGGCGAAGGCCGGGTTCAGCACGTCGAACAGCCCGGCATATTCGAGGGCGAAGGCACGGGCGAGGCGCGAATCGCCGGCATTGTCGATCACGAGCCGCCCCTGGAGGCAGGCGGTCCGCGCGGGTAGGCGCGCGAACAGGGCGGCCGCCAGCCGCAGTTGCCCGGGATCGGGCACGTCCTCGGCGTCGTAGACCGTGATCAGGGTGCCGCGGGCCAGCGGCAGCGCGGCGTTGAGCGCCCGCGGCTTGGTGCGCGGGCCGCCCGGCGGCACCGTGATCACCTCGAACCGGGCCGGGAGGGTGTCGCGGGGGAGGGCCGCGGCGGTCTCCGCGTCGTCCGCCTCGAGCAGCAGCTTGATGTCGAGCTTGGCGGCCGGATAGTCGAGGGCGGAGAGCGCCCTGAGCAGGTCCGGCACCACCGCCGCCTCGCGGTGGAGGGGGACGAGGATCGTGTAGACCGGCAGGTCGGCCTCGGCGAGGGGCACCACCGCCTCCGCGGCGACCGGTGCCGCGATGGCGAGGGCCGCGATCCGCAGGGTCGCCATGGCCAGGAACAGGACCTGCCCGGCCGTCATCACCGCGCGCGCCAGCGGGGCCGGCAGCGCCGCGCACAGGCAGAGCGCGGCGGTCCCGCCGAGGGCGAGGACCAGCAGCCAGCGGAAGGCCGGCTCGGGGGCGGTCGCCCACTCGGGGCCGTGCCGCCGCAGGTCGTGCGCCGCGTGATCCGCCACCTGCCCGGGCACGGACGCGAACACGGCCTCGCGCAGGCGGGTAGGGCTGGTGATCGCCGGCACGGCGGCGTGGCCAGCGGCGCGGCCGGCGGCGTCGAGGAGGTCCGCGATCGCCCGCCCGCGGGGCGCCAGGACCCAGGGCGCCACCGCGCCGGGCGCCAGCGGCGCGAGGCCGGCCACGAGGCTGTCGGGGAAGCGCAGGCCCAGGCCGAACGGGATCGGGCCGTCGAGGTAGGGGGCGCCGAGCGCCCGGGCCAGGGCCGCGTAGTAGGCCGATTCCGCGATCAGGCCGGCATTCATCAGCGCGGTCGCCGCGTCGGTCCCGGCCGCGGTCGCCGCGGCGGCGGCCCGGACCAGCAGCCGCGCGTCGACGCCCTCGTCCAGCAGGAAGGCGATCTCCGGCGGCAGGCCCTCCGGCCCCGCGGGCGGGCGCTGGAACGACACGCCGCGCGCTCCCCCGGCGGCCCGAGGACGTGGTAGAGGAGGGGGGTGAGCCAGTCCCCGCCCCCGCGCTCCGAGAGGAGCACCGCCCCGTCCCCGTCGTCAAGAGGCGATAGGACAGCCATCCCATCCCGGATCGCGGCGGCCGCGGTCGCGGCGCTCCTCGCGGGGCCGGCCGCCGCCGCGGCGCCCCCGGCCGCGCCGGCCACGGGCGTCACCGCCACCCCCGCCGTCACGATCCCGGATTTCTGGAACCCGCGCAGCCGGGGCGAGCGCGTGGAGGCGCCGCAGACCGGCCGGGCGGTCCGCTTCCTCACGGACGACGAGTTCCCGCCGCTGCACTTCGCCGGCCCCGACGGCAACCCGACGGGCTTCGTGGTCGAGCTCGCCCGGGCCGTCTGCGAGAAGCTGACGATCACCTGCACGGTGCAGGCGCGCCGCTTCGACACCCTGCTGGACGCCCTCGACGGCAAGCAGGGCGACGTGGTCGCGGCCGCCATCCCGCTGACCGCGTCCCTGCGGTCGCGATTCCTGGCGACGCGGCCGTATTTCCGCTGGCCGGCGCGCTTCGCGGCCCGGACCGACAAGGGCCTGCCGGTCCCCTCCGCGGCGGCGCTCGCCGGCCGCAGCGTCGGGGTCATCGCCGGCAGCGCCCACGCGGCCTACCTCAAGGCGTTCTTCCCGAAGGCCGTGCCGAAGGACTTCACCGATCTCACGGCGGCCGAGAGCGCGCTCAAGCGCGGCGAGATCGACTACCTGTTCGCCGACGGCCTCAACCTCGCCCTGTTCGTCGGCGGCCAGGACGCGGAGAGTTGCTGCGCGCTCACCGGCGGCGACTACCTCGAGAACCGCTATTTCGGGGAGGGGATCGGCCTGATCACCCGCCAGGAGGACGCCGCCCTCTCCCGGGCGCTGGACGACGCGCTCCAGCGGGTCTGGGACGACGGCAAGTACACCGAGCTGTACCTGCGGTTCTTCCCCGTCAGCCCGTTCTGAGGGCTTTCGTCGCCAGCAGGAATGGGGATCCTGCTGCCGGGCTTCGGTTGTCGGACGGCACGCGGACGGCACCGTGGCGGATCTGCTCGAGCAGGCGGTGGCGAAGGCGCGACCCGTCCCCGGACCTCCAGGACGAGAGCGCCCGGCTCATGCTGGCCTTCGCGGGGGACGAGGCCCCGGTTTACCGGTTCACCCCGGAGGAAGAGGCGGAGCTCGACGAATCCGGGGCCGCCGAGGCGCGCGGCGATCGCGCCACCGATGCGGAGATCCGCGCCATCTGGGCCAAGGTTCGGCGCCGAGAGCCTGTTCGACTCGGGACTTCCCCTCCTCGCCCTCATCCTGAGGTGCCGCGCAGCGGCCTCGAAGGAGAGCTCCAGCCAGCGCAGCGGTCACTGGAGGGCTCCTTCGAGGCCTCCGCTGCGCTGCGGCACCTCAGGATGAGGGCGAGATTCGGAGATCCGGGATTCGCGATTCGGCCTGGCACGCGCAGGAAGCCGAGCGGATCGGGCGTGCGTCTGCCAAGCCGAAACCGGCCCACGCTGTCATAGGCCGCACGCACTGGCCTCACGCGCGAGCCCGCGATGGAACCCCGCATTGCACCTCCGGGCGTTCCGCTCCGATGCGAACCGCTCTAGGGTGCGCGCTCCCCAACGCGTTCAGCCCTGAAGATCGTCTCCAACGACATGCCCGCCGCTCCCCCAGCCCTGACCCTCGACGCCGACGTGATCGAGGCCGCCGCCAACGCCGCCGCCTGGCCCTTCGAGGAGGCGCGCAAGCTCGTGGCGCGGCTGGAGAAATCCGGCAAGAAAGAGGTGCTGTTCGAGACCGGCTACGGCCCGTCGGGCCTGCCGCATATCGGCACGTTCGGCGAGGTCGCCCGCACCTCCATGGTGCGCCACGCCTTCCGGGTGCTCACCCGCGACGCGGTGCCGACCCGGCTGATCGCCTTCTCGGACGACATGGACGGGCTGCGCAAGGTCCCCGACAACGTCCCGAACCGGGAGATGCTGGCCGCGCACCTCAACCAGCCGCTCACCCGCGTGCCGGACCCGTTCGGCACCCATGACAGCTTCGGGGCGCACAACAACGCCGAGCTGCGCCGCTTCCTCGACGCGTTCGGCTTCAGTTACGAGTTCCGCTCGGCGACCGAGTGCTACCGCGCGGGCGTGTTCGACGCGACGCTGCTGCGCGTGCTGGAGCGCTACGATTCCGTGATGGAGATCATGCTGCCGTCGCTGCGGGCCGAGCGCTCGGCGAGCTACTCGCCATTCCTGCCGCTCCACCCGGTCACCGGCCACGTGATGCAGGTGCCGATCGACGAGGTGAGGGCGGAGAGCGGCACGATCGTGTGGCGCGATCCCGCCACGGGCGAGCGCTACGAGACTCCGGTGACCGGCGGCCACGCCAAGCTGCAGTGGAAGCCCGACTGGGCGATGCGCTGGGTGGCGCTCGGCGTCGATTACGAGATGGCCGGCAAGGACCTGATCGACTCGGTCAAGCTCTCGGCCAAGATCGCCCGGGCGCTCGGCGGCGAGCCGCCGGAGGGCTTCAACTACGAGCTGTTCCTCGACGAGAAGGGCCAGAAAATCTCCAAGTCGAAGGGCAACGGCCTGACGATCGACGCGTGGCTCACCTACGGCACGCCGGACTCGCTCGCCCTGTTCATGTACAACAAGCCGCGCGAGGCCAAGCGCCTGTTCTTCGACGTGATCCCCCGGCACGTCGACGAGTATATCGGCTTCCTCGACCGCTACGCCGGCCAGGACGCGAAGCTGCGGCTGGGCAACCCGGTCTGGCACCTCCACGCCGGCACCCCGCCGGAGCCCGAGCGGGTCGAGGGCGCGAGCCTGACCTTCGCGATGCTGCTCAACCTCGCGGCGGTCGCCAACACCGAGGATCCGGCGGTGCTGTGGGGCTTCATCCGCCGCTACGCGCCGCGGACCGGGCCGGAGACCCATCCGGGCCTCGACCGGCTGGTGAAGCACGCCCTGAAGTACTTCTCGGACTTCGTGCGGCCGGCCAAGACCTACCGGGCGCCGACGCCCGAGGAGCGGGCGGCCCTGGAGGACCTGTCGGAGACGCTGGCCGAGCATGCCGGCTCCACCGATCCCGAGGCCCTGCAGGCGGCGGTCTACGAGGTCGGCCGGCGCCACTTCCCCGACACGTCCGGCAAGGCCAAGAGCCCGGACGGGCGGCCCGGCGTGTCGCAGGCGTGGTTCACGAGCCTCTACAACGTGCTGTTCGGTGAGGCGCGCGGACCCCGGTTCGGCTCCTTCGTGGCCCTCTACGGCGTCGACGAGACCCGGGGCCTGATCGCCTCGGCGCTGTCGGGAGCGCTGGTCGCCGAGCACGAAGCCTTCGCGGCCGGCAAGGCCGCCCCGGTCGCGTGAGGGCGCGATGATCGTCGACGATCTCGCCGCGCTGGAGGCGCTCTACAGCGCACCCCTGGCGCCCGCCTCGACGGTGAAGGTGGCAGCCGCGATCACGCCGGACTACGCGGCGCTGATCGCGGCCTCGCCCTTCGCGGTGCTGGCGACCGCCGGCCCCGAGGGGCTCGATTGCAGCCCGCGCGGGGACCGGCCGGGCTTCGTGCGGGTCGCCGACCCGCGCACGCTGATCCTGCCCGACCGGCGGGGCAACAACCGGATCGACTCGCTGCGCAACGTCGTGCGCGACCCGCGGGTGGCGCTGCTCTTCCTGATCCCGGGCTCGGGCACGACGCTGCGGGTGAACGGCCGGGCGGTGATCTCGGCCGACCCGGACTTGCTCGCCTCGTTCCGGGTCGACGGCCACGCGCCGCGCACCGCCCTCGTGATCACCGTCGCGGAGGTGTACTTCCAGTGCGCCCGGGCGATCATCCGGGCCGGGCTGTGGGATCCGGAAGCCCGCGTCGACCCGGGAAGCCTGCCGACGCCGGGGGCGATCCTGGCGGCGCTGACCGCGGGCGAGGTCGGCGGCCAGCGCTACGACGCGGAATGGCCGGAGCGGGCGGCCAAGTCGATGTGGTGAGGGTGGCGTCCGCGACATCCCCGTCCTTGCGGGCGGAGCGGAGCGATCCGGTGTCGCGCCACCTTCGGGGATGTCGCGCCGCCCTGGGTCGCTTCGCTGCGCTCGCGATGACGGAGCGTCACCTCATCCCACCAGCGCGAGATCCCGCGTCTCGGTGTCGGGGATGACGTCGACCTCGACCTTGAGGCGCTGCTTGCCCGAGCCGCTGACGATGCCGTCGACCGGCGCCACGTCGCCGTAATCGCGGCCGCGGGCCACCACGATGTGGTCGTCCCGCACCGCGACGCCGTTGGTCGGGTCGAGGCCGAGCCAGCCGGTGCCGCACCAGACCGCCACCCAGGCGTGGCTCGCATCCGCCCCGCGCAGGCGCGGCCGGCCGGGCGGCGGCACCGTGCGCAGGTAGCCGCTGACATAGGCCGCGGGCAGGCCCATGCCGCGCAGGGCCGCGATCATCACGTGGGCGAAGTCCTGGCAGACCCCGGCCCGGAGCGCGAAGGAGTCGGCGAGCGGCGTCGAGACGGTGGTGGCCTTGGAATCGAAGCGGAAATCCCGGCCGATCCGCAGCATCAGGTCGTGGGCCGCCCCGTAGGCGCTGCGGCCCGCGGCGAAGCTCGGCCGCGCGTAGTCGGTGATCGCGGGCAGCAGCGGCACCCGGCCGCTCGGGAACAGGAAGTGCACCGGCGCCCGGCCGCCGAGGTCGCGCCCGGCGAGAACGGCGTCGCGGACCCGCTCCCAGGGCATCCCGGATTCGGGCGGCGGCGGGGCCGGGCGCTCGACCCGCACGGTGGAGAGCGCCTCGACGCTGAAGGTGGTGTGGGGCGTCTCCAGGGTGATCGCCACCGCGTCGATCCCGAGATAGTCGCGCCGCATCACCGCGCGGGCGGGGCTCGGGTCGATCGTGACCGCGCTCGCCAGCACGCTCTGGCCCTCGAAATCCTGCGGCTTGAGCCGCAGGGTGCAGCGGGCGAAGTGCACCGGCCGGCCGTAGCGGTAGGCGGTGCGGTGGCGCAGCGTGTAGATCATCCCGGCCACCGCCCATCGCGACGTCCGTCGCCTGCGGTCGCCGGCAAGCGCGAAGGCGCGCCGCAGCCCGTGCTGCGGATCGTCCTTGAGGCGGCAGCGTCAAGGACACACAGCATCAAGCCAGCCCCGTCAGCTTCTCGGGGCGCAGCGCGTTCGGCCCGGTGGGGAAATAGCGGGCCGCGATGCCGTCGGCGAGGCGCTCGAGGTCGGTCGCGAGCGCGGTCAGGCGCACGGCGTCGAAATCCGCGGCCTCGCCGCTGCGCAACTCCGCCAGGATCCGGGTCGCGAGGCGGCAATGGGGCTCGGGGATCCCGTCCGCGGCGAGCGCCGGCAGGTCGGCGAGGTGCCGGGTGATCGCCTCCGCCTGGAAGGCGATCGAGCGCGGGTTGTAGGGGTCGAGCAGCACCATGTCGCGCACGGGGTCGAGGGCCGCCCCCTGCAGGTAGCGCCGCCCGTAGCTGATCTGCGAATCGCATAGGGACAGCATCACCCCGAGGCAGCCGGGGGTCGCCTCGTCGTTGGCGAAGGCCAGCGCGAAGGCGCCGGTGTTGATCGCCCGCTCGATCCGCCGCCCGAGCTCGATGAAGTGCCAGCCCTCGGCGCGGCTCATGTTCTCGTGGGTGAGGCCGGCGAGCGCCGCGAGCTGGCTCAGGGCCCGCTCGGCCCGGCCCGCGAGCTGCGACTCGGTGAAGGCCCGCTCGGTGTTGAGGGACAGGAACTCGTTCAGGTCGGCGAGCACCCGCCACGCCTCGCCCGACAGGCGGGCGCGGAGCGCGGCGGCGTTGCGACGGGCCGCGATGACGTGGGACCGGGCCGAGCCCGGCCGGTCGCGCCCGGCCAGCGCCTCCTGGGCGAGGCGGGCGGTCGGCAGGTCGGCGGCCGCGATGGCGCCCCACTCGTGCAGCAGCGCCCGGAGCGCCAGGGCCGCCGGCGTGTCGAGGGCGCCCGAGATGTCGGTCCCGACGGCGTCGCCGACGCTGCGCAGGTGGGCCAGCACCAGCCGGATTACCGCCTCGCCGCGCTCCAGGTAGCGGCCGAGCCAGAACAGGCCGTCGGCGGCCCGGGCGGGGAGGTGCCCGCCGACCCGCCGCACCCGCGGCGCCGCCTGCGTGCCGATCAGGGGCGCGGCGACCGGCTCCTCGGACAGGACCCAGACGTCAGCGGAGCGGATGCCGAGCCGCAGCTCGATCGGGTCGACGTCCTCGCGCTCCGAGACCCGGCAGAAGCCGCCGGGCATGACCTGCCAGCCGAGGGGCGTCCGCGCGGCGAAGACGCGGACCACGAAGGGGCGGGGCGTCAGGAACAGGCCGTCCGGGCCGCGCTCCCAGCCCGGCATCGTCGAGAGCGGCGCCGCCTCCTGGGCGACGTAGTCGAAGGGCCGGTCGCGCAGGGCCGCCACGACCCGCTCGCGCTCCGCCGCCAGGACCGGGCCGGCCAGGATCGCGTCGCGCCCCGCCCCGCGCTGGGGCGTGGCGGCCGGGCGCAGGGTCAGGCTGTCGAGGTTGGCCCGCGCGTGCGCCAGGCCCTCGAGGTCGCCGCACCACCACGTGCGCGGGTGGCCGAGCCGCAGCGGCTCGCCGAGGACGCGCCGGGCGATGCCGTCGAGGTAGGGGGCGAGGGCGGCCGACTCGACGAGCCCCGCGCCCGGCATGTTGGCCATCACCAGGGAGCCGTTGCGCAGGGCGTCGAGGATGCCGGGCACGCCGAGGCGCGAGGCCGGGTTCAGCTCCAGGGGGTCGAGGAAGTCGGCGTCGATCCGCCGCCACAGGGCGTCGGCCCGCTTCAGGCCCGAGACGGTGCGCACGTGCAGGCGCCCGTCGCGCATGACGAGGTCGTCGCCCTCCACCAGCATCAGGCCGAGGTAGCGGGCGAGCGCCGCCTGCTCGACGTAGGTGCTGCTGTAGGGGCCGGAGGTCAGCAGGCAGATCCGCGGGTCGGCGCGCTCCGCCCCCAGCGCCAGCCCGTCGCGGAACGCCTGGAAGAAGGCCGGCAGGCGCTCGACGTGGAGGTCTTGGAAGAAGTCCGGGAAGGTCCGGGCCAGGACCATGCGGTTCTCCAGCGCCCAGCCGAGGCCCGAGGGCGCCTGGGTCCGGTCGGCGAGCACCTGCCAGCGCCCGTCCGGTCCCCGGCCGAGATCGGCCGCGTAGAGCTTGAGGTAGTGGCCGCCGGGGGGCGCGACCCCGTGGAGCGGGTGCAGGAACTCGGGCGTGCCGGCCACGATCGCGGCGGGGAGGAGCCCCTCGACGACCAGCCGGCCCTCGCCGTAGGCGTCGGCGAGGATCGCCTCCATCAGCTCCGCGCGCTGGACGATGCCGGCGCTGAGCGCCGCCCATTCCGGCCCCTCGATCACCAGGGGCAGGCAGCCCAGCGGCCAGGGGTGCTCGCGCTGGTCGCCGGCGATGCGGAACGAGATGCCCGCGTCCCGGATGTGCCGCTCCGCCGCGACGAACCGGGCCATGATCTCCGGCTCGGTGAGGCCGCCGAGCCGGTCGAGCAGGCGCGGCCACGCCCCGCGGGGCGCGCCGTCGGGGCCCAGGAACTCGTCCGGCCGGCCGGGGGCGGGGCGGTAGCCCGCGCTCCAGCGGGCGACGCGCTCGCGCGCGCCCTCCGGCCGCTCGGCCCGGCCGCGGCTGCCCGCGAGCGCCGCCTCCATCACGGATCCCGGGTCATCGCGGCTCGCGGATCCACGCAGCGTGGACGACGACGCGGCCGCAGAGCGGAGCGCGGGACCCCCTCCCGCACGGGAGCGGGGGCGCGTCGCGCTCTGTCGACCGCGCCGGTGTCCGCCCCGGATGTCCGAACATCGCGGGTCATTGCGGGGCCGGTGTCCGCAGGTCGAGGGTCAGCGGGAACTCGGCGCTCGATTCCGGGCGGGGCATCTCCAGCCGGCCGGGCGTGTGGCCGTTCGGCTGGAACCGGGCGAGGCGCCGCCCCTCCGCCTCGTAGGCGTTGACCGGGTGGGTCTCGTAGTTGCGCCCGCCCGGATGGGCGACGTGGTAGCGGCAGCCGCCGAGGGAGCGGCCGCTCCAGGCGTCGAGGATGTCGAAGGTCAGCGGCGAGTGGGCCGGAATGGTCGGGTGCAGCGAGGAGGCCGGCTGCCACGCCTTGAAGCGCAGGCCCGCCACGGCCTCGCCGCCGCGGCCGGTGCCGGTCATGGGCAGGCGGCGGCCGTTGCAGGCGATGACGTGCCGCTCGGGCACGAAGCCCTCGACCCTGACCTGCAGCCGCTCGACCGAGCTGTCGACGAAACGCACGGTGCCCCCGCCGGTCCCTTCCTCGCCCATCACGTGCCAGGGCTCCAGCGCCTGGCGCAGCTCCATCCGGACCCCGCCCTGCTCGACCGTGCCGAACACGGGGAAGCGGAACTGGGCCTGCGCCTCGAAGGCGACCGGATCGAAAGCGTACCCCGCCGCCCGGAGATCCTCCAGCACCGCGAGGAAGTCGGACCAGAGGAAATGCGGCAGCATGAACCGATCGTGGAGGTTCGTGCCCCAGCGGACACAGCCGCCGGTCTGCGGCTCGCGCCACAGCCACGCCACGAGGGCGCGGAGCAGGAGCTGCTGCGCGAGGCTCATCCGCGCGTCCGGCGGCATCTCGAAGGCGCGGAACTCCAGGAGGCCGAGGCGCCCGGTCGGCCCGTCCGGCGAGTAGAGCTTGTCGATGCAGATCTCGGCCCGGTGGGTGTTGCCGGTGACGTCGACGAGGATGTTCCGGAAGATCCGGTCGACGAGCCAGCGCGGGATGTTGGGCGCGTCCGGGGCCGGCACCTGGGCGAGCGCGATCTCCAGTTCGTAGAGCCCGTCGTGGCGGGCCTCGTCCATGCGCGGCGCCTGGCTCGTGGGCCCGATATAGAGGCCCGAGAACAGGTATGAGAGCGCGGGGTGGCGCTGCCAGTAGAGCACGAGGCTCTTGAGCAGGTCCGGCCGGCGCAGGAACGGGGAATCGTCCGGCGTGACGCCGCCCATGACCACGTGGTTGCCGCCGCCGGTGCCGGTGTGGCGCCCGTCGGTCATGAATTTCTCCGCGCCGAGCCGGGTCTGGCGGGCCTCGGCGTAGAGGTCGGTGGTGATGGCGACCGCCTCCCGCCACGAGGCGGCCGGGTGGACGTTCACCTCGATCACGCCGGGATCGGGCGTCACCTTGATGACGCCGATCCGCGGGTCGTAGGGCGGCTCGTAGCCCTCGAGGTGGATCGGCAGCTTCAGCGCGGCGGCGGCCGCCTCCAGGTGGCCGGCGAGCTCCAGATACTCGTCGGCGCGCTGCACCGGCGGCATGAACACCCGCACCACCCCGTCCCGGGGCTCGAACGACAGGGCCGTGCGCACCGCCACGCCGGTGACGCCGGCGCCGTTGACCACCGTGGCGCCTTGATGACCGTTGGGGAGGGCGGCGCGGGGCTCCAGCGGGTCCTGCGGCTGGTAGTAGGGGTAGTGCTCCGGCGGCACGTAGGGCAGGGACGACAGCGGCAGGCGGAAGCCCACGGGCGAGTCCCCCGGCACCAGGAAGGCGGCGCCGCGCCGGAAGTCCCACTTCTCCGAGATCCAGACGCGGTCGGGCTCGCCGCCCTTGCCGGTGGGCAGGCTCGCCAGCGGCAGGACGTAGCCGGCCGCCTCCCCGAGGCCCCGCGCGTAGACCCGCCTGATCCGGGCGTCGAACTCCACCGAGCCCGACTTGGCGTCGGCCGGCGTGACGTTGACCGGCAGCTCCGCGGTCTTCCGCTCCCAGAGCTCCCCGTCCTCGAAGGCCGGGAAGACGTAGTCGGCGAGGCCGAGGCGGCGGGCCAGCGCGCCGGCGAGCGCCTCGGCCTGCGCGATGGTGGCGTGCCCCGCCTCCCCGGCGGCCACCTCCGGCGCGATCAGGTCCGGGTCGCGCCAGATCGGCTTGCCGTCCTTGCGCCAGTAGAGCGCGAAGGCCCAGCGGGGCAGGCTCTCGCCGGGATACCACTTGCCCTGACCGTAATGGAGCAGCCCCCCCGGGCCGAACCGGTCGCGCAGGCGCCGGACCAGCTGGTCGGCGAGCCCGCGCTTGGTCGGGCCGACGGCCGCGATGTTCCACTCGGGCGATTCGAAATCGTCCACCGACACGAAGGTCGGCTCGCCGCCCATGGTCAGCCGCACGTCCTGCGCGGCGAGGTCGGCGTCGACCCGCTCGCCCAGCGCGTCCATGGCGGCCCAGACGTCCTCCGAGAACGGCTTGGTGATCCGCGGCGTCTCGGCGACGCGGGTGATCGTCATCGCGAAGTCGAAGGTGGTCTCGGCCGGCTCCATCGCCCCCGAGATCGGCGCGGCGGATTGGTAGTGCGGCGTCGCGGCGAGCGGGATGTGGCCCTCGCCGGTGAGCAGGCCCGACGTGGCGTCCATGCCGACCCAGCCGGCGCCCGGCAGGTAGACCTCGGCCCAGGCGTGCAGGTCGGTGAAGTCCGCCGACGCGCCGGTCGGCCCGTCGACCGCGGTCGTGTCGGGCACGAGCTGGATCAGGTAGCCGGAGACGAACCGGGCGGCGAGGCCGATCAGGCGCAGCACCTGCACGAGCAGCCACGCCGAGTCGCGGCAGGAGCCGCTCTTCAGCCGCAGGGTCTCGGCGGGGGTCTGGACGCCGGGCTCCATCCGGACGCCGTAGGCGGTCTCCCGGGCGATCAGACCGTTCAGCGCCACCAGGAACTGGACCGTGCTGGTCTCCTCCGGGAGACGGGCCAGCAGCGCCTCCATCTCGGGACAATCCGCGTCGACGGGCGTGAGATACGGGGCCAGCTCCCCGGCGAGGGCGGGGTCGTACGCGAAGGGCCGGACCTGGGCGTAGTCCTCCACGAAGAAGTCGAACGGGTTGATCACCGCCATGTCGGCCGTGAGGTCGACCTCGATCCTCAGCTCGTCGGTCTTCTCGGGGAAGACCAGGCGGGCGAGCCAGTTGCCGCTCGGATCCTGCTGCCAGTTCAGGAAGTGGTTGGCGGGCGTCACCGTGAGCGCGTAGGCCGGGACCTTGGTACGGGCGTGGGGGGCCGGGCGCAGGCGGATCACCTGGGGCCCCAGGCTGATCGGCCGGTCGTAGCGGTAATGCGTGACGTGGTGCAGGGCGGCTCTGATCGACACGATGGCTCCGTCGAAAGGATCGAACGCGGTCGCGCTGCCGGTCCCTGGCGCCGGCGCCCACCGCACGGTTATGCGACACGGATCGCGCAACAAGCAATTTCCGTGCGTCGCCCGGCCGTCCGGGCCGCTGGCAGGAACTTTGCCGCCCGGCCCCGCTTGACTGGCAGGTGGGCCGGCCGCCGGCCCGGGACCGCGCGATGAAGATCTTCCAGTGCCAGGCCTGCGACCAGCCGGTCACCTTCGAGGCGACCGCCTGCGAGAGCTGCGCGCGGCCGCTGGGCTACGCCTGCGCGGTCCACGAGGTCTCGGCGCTGGAGCCGCAGGGGCTCTCGGCCCACCCGCTGATGGGCGGCGCGCAGGTCTTCCACGCCTACGCCGATCCCGGCCGGCGCTACCGGCTGTGCAACAACGCCCTCGCGCAGGCCTGCAACTGGCTGGTGCCGGAGGACAGCCCCGACATCTACTGCACCGCCTGCCGCCACAACCGCGTGGTGCCGGACCTGTCGCAGCCCTGGAACCTCGCCCGCTGGCGCCAGATCGAGGCGGCCAAGCACCGGCTGTTCTACTCGCTGCTGCGCCTGGAACTGCCGCTCGCCACCCGCGCCCAGTACACGGACGGGCTGGCCTTCGACTTCCTGGTCGACCCGTCCGAGAGCGTCTCCGGCGGGCCGCCGGTGCTGACGGGCCACATCAACGGCCTGATCACCATGAACATCGCCGAGGCCGACGACGTCGAGCGGGAGCGCCGCCGGATCCTGTTCGGCGAGCATTACCGCACGCTGCTCGGCCATTTCCGGCATGAGATCGGGCATTACTTCTGGTACCTGCTGGTGCTGAACAGCCCCGACTGGGACGCCTTCCGGGCGCTGTTCGGCGACGAGCGCCGCGACTACGTCCAGGCCCTGCAGGACCACTACGCGAGGGGCGCCCCCGCCGACTGGGACGAGGCCTACGTCTCGGCCTACGCCACGGCCCATCCGTGGGAGGATTTCGCCGAGACCTTCGCGCATTACCTGCACATCGTCGACACGGTGGAGACCGCCTCGACCTTCGAGCTGCACGTGCGCCCGCGCCTGCGCCAGCGGGGGCCTTCCGGGCCGCAGGCGCCGACCGTGATCGACTTCGACCCGTACAACACGGCCGACCTCGACCGGCTGATCGCCGCGTGGCTGCCGCTCACCTACGCGATCAACTCGCTGTCCCACAGCATGGGCCAGCCGGCGCTCTACCCGTTCAAGCTGACACCCGCGGTGATCGCCAAGCTCGCCTTCGTGCACGAGCGGGTCTACGCCTCCCGCACCGGCACCCTGCCGGATGCCGGCGCGGCGGGCGCCGAGATGCTCCGCGCGGTGATCCTGGGCCTGCGCCAGAAGGTGGCGGCGCCGACGGCGTGAGGGTGGCGGTCGCGGCAGACACAACGTCTCTGCGAGCGTCTCCGCGAGCGGCGCGAGGCGACGACGGTCGGAGGGGCGCCTCACGCCCCCCCGTGCCGCTCCGCGAAGGCGCGGAACGCCGCGAGCGTCTCGGCGCTGACGTGGTGCTCGATCCCCTCCGCGTCCCGCCGCGCGGTCTCGGGGCTCACCCCCAGCGCGCACAGGAAGCGCTCGACGATGCGGTGGCGCTCCCGGGCCTGGGCGGCGAGCCGGCGGCCGGCCTCGGTCAGGAACACGCCGCGATAGGGCCGCTGCTGGACGAACCCGTCCTCGCACAGGCGTTTCAGCATCTTGGCGACGGTCGGCTGCGCCACGCCGAGCCGGGCCGCGATGTCCACCTGCCGCGCCTCGCCGCCGTCGCCGATCAGGTCGTCGATCAGCTCGACGTAATCCTCCACGAGTTCCGAGCGCCGGGCCTCGCGGGCCTGGCGGAAGCTCTCCACGTGGCGCTCGGGATCGACCAGCGCGGTCTCGGGCGAGCCCGGCTCGGACGGTTCCTGCATCGGCTCTCCCCCACCGCGGCTCGCGCGGGCCGCCCCGACCCCTGTCTAGCAAACACCGCCACCTCGAGGGGAGTCCCGCGGGGCCGATACCGGCGGCCGCTGCCGGCCCCTTGAATCCAACCCCTTGAATCCTGGCCGCGAACCCTGAATATAGCCTCCGCTATATCTTTGAGGAGAGGGTTGAGCATGGTGGCGCCGAACGCCGCGACGGCCCCCGGGCGCGCCGCGCCCGGGGCGATGAGCCGGCGGACCGAGGGCGCCATCCGCGACGTCCTCGACGGCCGTCCCGGCGGCCGGGCCCGGTTCCTGCTGTTCGCCGGCCCCGCCGTGACGGCGTCGATCGCCTACATGGACCCGGGCAATTTCGCGACCAACATCCAGGCCGGCGCCCGCTACGGCTACGGCCTGCTCTGGGTGGTGCTGCTCGCGAACCTGACGGCGATGCTGTTCCAGGCCCTGTCGGCCAAGCTCGGCATCGTCACGGGCAAGAACCTCGCCGAGCACTGCCGGGACGCGACGACGCGGCCGGTGCGCCTCGCCCTGTGGGGCATCAGCGAGGTCGCCGCCATGGCGACCGACCTCGCGGAGTTCCTCGGCGGCGCGATCGGCCTGTCGCTGCTCACCGGCATGCCGCTCATGGCCGGCATGGCGATCACCGCGGTGGTCACCTACGCGATCCTGCTCCTGGAGCACGAGGGCTTCCGGCCGCTGGAGATCGCCATCGGCGCGATGGTCGGCACGATCGGCCTCTGCTACGCGGTCGAGCTCCTGATCGCGCCCGTGGCCTGGGGCGAGGCCGCCAAGGGCCTCGTCACCCCGCGGATCCCGGACGCGCAGGCGCTCACCATCGCGGTCGGGATCATCGGCGCCACCGTGATGCCGCACGCGCTGTTCCTGCATTCGGGCCTGACCCAGGGCCGGGGCAATCCCCGCACCGAGGCCGACCGGCGCCTGCTGGTCCGCTACTCGAACCGCGAGGTGGTGGTGGCGCTGCTGCTGGCGGGCCTCGTCAACATGGCGATGGTGATCATGGCGGCGGCCGCCTTCCACGTCGGCCACAGCGAGGTGGCGGAGATCGGCGAGGCCTACCGCACCCTGACGCCGCTCCTCGGGCCCGCCGCGGGGGCGGCCTTCCTGGTGTCGCTGCTCGCATCCGGGATCTCCTCCTCGGTGGTGGGCACGCTCGCCGGGCAATTGGTGATGCAGGGCTTCACCGGCTGGCGCATCCCGCTCCTCGTCCGCCGGCTCGTGACCATGCTGCCGGCCTTCGCGGTGGTGGCGATCGGCGTCGACCCGACGCAGGCGCTGGTCCTGTCGCAGGTGGTGCTGTCACTCGCCCTGCCGGTGCCGATGGTGGCCCTGGTGGTGTTCACCCGGCGCCGCAGCGTGATGGGCCCCTTCGCCAACGGGCCGCTCACCCAGGCCGCGGCCGTGGCGGGGGCCGCCCTGGTGCTCGCCCTCAACATGGTGCTGCTGGCGGTCGCCTTCGGGGTGCCGGTGCCGGGGCTGGAGTGAGAGCTTCGCCGGCAGATCCACCGGCAGCCCTGCCGACAGCCCCGCCGACGGCCCCGCTCAGGTCGCCCGCACCACCACCTCCACGAGGTTGGCGCCCCCCGAGCGGATCCCGGCCTCGATCGCCGGGGCGATGTCGGCCGCCCGGGTCACCCGCCGGGCGGGCACGCCCATCGAGGCGGCCAGCGCCGGGAAGTCGATCCGCGGGTCGGTGAGGTCCATGGCGATGAAGCGGTTGGCGCGCACCGAGGCGTAGTGCGCTTGGCCCTTCATGAAGGTCTTGAGGATGTTGTACTCGGCGTTGTTGATCACCACGAAGGTGACCGGCAGCTTCTCGTGCGCCGCCGTCCAGAGGGCCTGCGGCGAGTACAGCGCGGCCCCGTCGCCGACCACGCAGACCACGGGCGCCCGGTCGAGCCCGAGGGAGAAGCCGACCGCGGCCGGCATGCCCCAGCCGAGCACGCCGCCGCGCATCGCCGCGTACTGGTGCGCGGAGGGGCTGTCGAGGAAGGTGCGCAGGTGGGTGAGCGTCGCGGGCGCCTCGTCCACGATGGTGGTCTCGGCCCCGACCGCGCGGGCGACCTCCCGGGCGGCGACCAGCGGCGCGATCACCGGATCCTCGAAGGCCGCGTCGGCGGCGGCGGCGAGCTTCGCCCGGCGCTCGGCCCGGGCGGTCACCGCCCCGGCGCGCAGGCCCGCGAAGGCGTCGGCCCGGTCGGCGAGGCGGGGCGCGAGGAGCGGCAGCAGGGCGTCGAGGGAGGCGCGGATGTCGCCCACCGTCGACAGGCAGGTGGCGTAGGTGCGCCCGAGGTCGCGCACGTCCGCCGAGAGCTGGAACACCTGCACCCCCGGCGGCACCGCCGAGACCTCCGAGTAGAGCACGGTGATCAGCGACTTGCCGCCGAGCGCGAACACCGCGTCGTAGCGCCCGAGGATCTCGGCGATGGCGTCGGCCCGGGTCGGCAGGTTCCCGGCCCAGAGCGGGTGCGCGGTGGGGAAGGGGATGTGGGCCGGCCAGGACGAGCCGTAGACCGGCGCCGCCAGCAGGTCGGCGAGCGCCACCATCTGCGCCGAGGCGTCCGAGGCATCGATCTCGTCGCCCGCGATCAGCGCGAGGCGGCCCGGCGCGATGGCGGCGAGCTTCTCCGCGAGGCGGTCGAGGGAGCCCGCCACGGCCCGCTGGTCGATGGTCGAGGTCTCGCCGGCCGGCACCGCCGACAGCGCCTCCATCACGTCCATGGGCAGGGACAGGAAGACCGGCCCGGAGGGGGCGGCCCCCGCGTCGTGGAAGGCCCGGCGCAGCAGGATCGGGATCTGGTCCGGGCTCGTCACCTCGCGGGCCCACTTCATCACCGGGTCGGCGATGGCGACGAGGTCGCCCATCAGCAGCGGGTCGGTCAGGGCGTGGCGGAGATCCTGCTGCCCGGCGGTGACCACCAGCGGCGTGCCGGAGACCTGGGAATTCACCAGCCCGCCCATGGCGTGGCCGAGGCCGCCCGCCGTGTGCAGGTTGAGGAAGGCGGGCCGGCGGGCGCCCTGCGCGTAGCCGTCCGCCATCGCCACGGCGGTCGCCTCCTGCAAGGCGAGGATGTAGGCGATGTCCGGCGCCTCGGTGAGCGCGTCGATGAGCGGCAACTCGGTGGTGCCGGGATTGCCGAAGATGTAGCGCACGCCCTCCGAGCGCAGCACCTCCACCAGGAGGTCGGCGCCCCGGCGGCGGCCGGCGGTCTCCACGGTCTCGATCGGCATGCCCTGTCCTCTCCGACGGAATCAGCCGGAGGCTACCCCATGGGCGGACCGGGGCAATGCCGGCACCGCCCCGCGCCGCCCCGCGCCGGGCGGCGACCGATCGGCAACCGATCGGCAGCCTTTTCGGCGTAGCCTCCGGCCGGGACGCGCCCGCGCCCCCGGGCGCAGGCCCGCCGATCCACGCCACCGACCAGGACGACACATCATGCGGATCGCGGCGCCCCTCGCGCTCCTCGCCACCCTGGTGGCTCCCCCGATAGCCCTCCTGGGCCTCGCCGCGGACGCGCGGGCGCAGGGGCTCGAGCGCGGGGCCCAGGAGGGCGCCTCGCGCGGCGAGGAGATGGCGGGCCCCCTCGGGGCGATCGTCGGCGGCGCGATCGGTGCGGCCGTGGGCACGGCCAACGGCATCCTCGGCGTCGACCGGCGGGAGCGGTTCCGCATATACGCCCGCGGCGAGCGCCGCCCCTCCATCGCGCTCGCGGGACCCGTGCGGGTCGGCACGGTGCTCCCGGAGGACGGCATCGTGTACTACGATGTCCCGCGGGAGTTCGCCCTGCCGGATTACAGCTACACGATCGTCAACGACCACCCGGTCCTCGTCGACCCGCGGTCGCGCCGGATCGTGGAGGTGATCGACTGACGGCCCGGGCGGCCCGGGCGGCCGGGGATCCGGCGCGAGGGAGAGGGGGAGCCGATGCCGAGAAGGGTGGGGATCCGGGCGGTGCTCCCGTCGGCGCTCCCGGTGACGGGCCTGGTGACGGGATGAGCGCGCGCGACGCCGCGGATGCCGGACGGCGGCACTGGTTCTACGACAGCCGGATCCTGGTCTGCACCTTCTGCCTGCTCGCGGTCATGGTCATCTTCTGGCAGGTGAGCCGGTTCGAGGGTTTCCAGCCGATCTTCACCTGCGCGCGCAATCAGGACGTCGATCGCGACCTGCTCTCCGTCGGGATGCGCGCCTGCATGGGCGACGCGCCCTCGCAGGCCGCCCAGGCGCGCTGCATGCACGTCGTCTACCTGCTGGCCTGCACGGACGAGCGGTGGCGCTGACGCCGCCGCGCGCGGGCCCGTCCGCGGCGGGGCGGGTTCCGCTCAGGCGCGCAGCTCCGCCACGAAGGCCCGGATGAACGGCGGCAACCCGTCGAGGTCGCGCAGGCACAGAGTCAGGTCGCGCCGCGCCCAGGCGTCGGCGAGGGGCACCACCGCGAGGGCGAGGCCCTGCGCGGCGCGGGCGGCGGCGCTCTCGGGCAGGATCGCCAGCCCGACCCGCGCCTCGACGAGACGGCAGACGGCGTCGAAGTCCCGGAGTTGGACGCGCAGGCGCATCGGTCGCCCCTCGCGCACCGCCTGGGCGACGAGGAAGCGGCTGATGGCGCTGCGCCGGTCGAGGCCGACGAGGTCGTGGCCGAGCACCTCGGCGAACGGGATGGTCCCGCGCGCGGCCAGGGGATGGTCCCGGGCCGCCACCAGCACGAACCGGTCCTCCCGGAACGGGAAGGTCTGCAGCGAGCCGGTATCCACCGTGCCGGACAGGATGCCGAGATCGGCCGCCCCCTCGGCCACCAGCCCGACGATCTCCTCGGAGGTGCGCTCGTCGATCTCGACGCCGATCCCGGGGTGATCGGCCAGGAAGGCCGAGAGCGCCTCCGGCAGGAATTCGGTGAGCGCGTTGGTGTTGGCCAGCACCCGGATCTGCCCGAAGGCGCTCCCCGAGAAGGCCGCCATCTCCTCGCGCAGGCGCTCCACCCCGGCCAGGACCTCCCGGGCATGGACGAGGAGCGCGCGCCCGGCCGGGGTCGGGCTGACGCCCTGCCGGCCCCGGGTCAGCAGGGCGGCGCCCAGGGATTCCTCCATCAGCCGGATCCGCGTCGAGGCGGCCGCCAGGGCGAGGTTCGCCCGCGCGGCCCCGTGGGTGATCGAGCCGGCCTCGACCACGTGCCGGAACAGGCCGAGATCGACGAGATCGAACCGCATCATCGCGAAGGCGCCTCCCGCCGCGCCGTCCGGCCGGCGCGTCCCGGGCCGCCCGGGACCCGTCCTGATCCGCGTCTCCGTCGGGGGGCTTGGCGACCGCGTCAACCCCGCCATCCCGGGGCCGCGCCGGGGCCGCCGCGGCGATCCCGGTTACAGACACGCCGATCCCTCAGGCGCCCCGGAGCGGGCGAAGCCAACTCTCCGCGGGTCGATCGCCGCAGCCCCACCGGTCTCCGACAAACGAAGACCCGAATTCGCACCCGCCAAGGCTCCGAGTAAAGTAAATCTCCTCAATATAGCCGAGAACGACGATTTACCGCCCGTTAATGCCGCATCCTTCAATGCTGCTCGACAGTCTTGCGAGGCGTCGCGGCGATGGTTCCTGTGTCGACATACCCGGTCCGGCGGCCGCCCCGGGATCGCCTGCGCCGGCCCGGGAGCCGCTGATGGACGCGCTCCTCGTCGACGACAGCGCCACCATGCGGATGCGGCTGCGCCTGCTGCTGGAGGCCAAGCCCGACGTGTCCGTCACCGATCACGGCGACCCGGTCGCCGCCATGGTCGAGGCGCGGACGCGGGCCTTCGACCTTGTCCTGGTCGACTGCCACATGCCCGACATCGACGGGATCGCTTTCATCCGGCAGATGCGGACCATCCCGCACTACGCACAGGTGCCCATCGTGATGGTCACCAGCGACATCTCGGACGCGGTGCGGCTCGCCGCCCTGGAGGCCGGGGCGACCGATTTCCTCGACAAGTCCATGCAGGGCGTCGAACTCACCGTCCGCCTGCGCAACATGATCCGGCTCGCCCGGGCGGTGCGGCGGCTGGCCGAGCAGGCCGCTTGGCTCGACGGCGAGGTGGAGGCCGCCCTGCGCCACATGCGCGAGCGCGAGGAGGAGATCATCTTCCGCCTCGCGCTGGCGGTCGAGTACCGCGACAACGACACCGGCGATCACACGTGGCGGGTGGCCCGCTACAGCCAGATCGTGGCCGAGGGGCTCGGGCTGGCGCCGGAGACCTGCCGCAACCTCTACCTCGCGGCGCCACTTCACGATGTCGGCAAGGTCGGCATCCCGGACGCCGTCCTGCTGAAGCCCGGCCGGCTCGACCGGGACGAGTTCGACCTCGTCAAGACGCACCCGGCGATCGGCCGGCGCATCCTGGGCGGGAGCGCCTCCGAGCTGATCCGGCTGGCCGCGGAGATCGCCGAGTTCCACCACGAGCGGTGGGACGGCGGCGGCTACCCGCACGCGCTCGCCGGCGCCGCCATCCCCCTCTCGGCCCGGATCGTCGCGGTGGCGGACGTGTTCGACGCCCTGACCACGGCGCGGCCCTACAAGGACGCGATGCCCTTCGAGGCGGCCCTGGACTGCGTCCGCGCCGAGAGCGGTCGCCATTTCGACCCCGACTGCGTGGCGGCGTTCTGCGCGCGCTTCCCGGACATCCGCGTCGCCGGCGGGCGGACCCGGGCGGGCATGCGGCCGAGCGCCGGGCCGGTCACGGAACCCTGGGCCCGGGTCCCGACCCTCCTGCGCGAGGTCGCCCCCGCCGCGCCCGACCCGACGGGGTGGCGCGCCGACACCCTCGACAGGATCCTGGAGCCGTCATCGGCCCTGTCGGCGAACCCGGAGGCGTTTGCGCCGTTGACCCCCGACCCGCACGGATCACGGACGGAGCCGGACCATGACCCCGACCTGGAAGACGCTGCCGGAGATCGCCCTGGTGCACGGGATCTCCCTGGAGGATGCCCAGCGCCTCGTGGACGGGGCGAACTGCCCGAAGGTCTTCCGCGCGGACGGCACCGTCTACCTCATCTGAGCCCGTCCCATCCGGGCGCGTCCCATGCGGGTGCATTCCATGCGGGCGCGCCCCGCGAGGCCGTCCCGGGCGGATGACGCGCGGCCCGGCGGGCCCTAACCTGCCGGCATGCGCATCGTCCACACGCCCGATTCGAGCCGGCACGATCCCGAGCGCTACATGCGCCGCGGCGCGCCGATCCCGCATCCCGAGCAGGCGGCCCGCTACGCGATCCTGCGGGACGCGGCCGTCCGGGGCGGCCACGACCTCGCCGAGCCGGCCGATCACGGCCTCGACCCGATCCGGGCGGTGCACGATCCCGACTACGTGGCGTTCCTGGCCGAGGCCTGGGCGCGCCGGGACGCGATCCCCGGCATCGGCGACGAGATCCTGACCGGGACCTTCGCCCGGCCGCAGATGCACCGAAAGCCCGCCGGCCTCCTCGGGCGCCTGGGCCTCTACACCGCCGACACCTCGACGCCGATCCGCGCCGGCACCTGGGCGGCGGTCTACGGATCGGCGCAGTGCGCGGTCGCGGCCGCCGACGCTGCGCTGGCGGCGGGGCACGCCTACGCCCTGTGCCGCCCGCCCGGCCACCACGCCTACGCGGACTCCGCCGGCGGCTTCTGCTTCCTCAACAACAGCGCCATCGCGGCCGAGCGGATGCGCGCCGCGACCGGCGGCCCGGTGGCGATCCTCGACATCGACGTCCATCACGGCAACGGCACGCAGGGGATCTTCTACGCCCGCGCCGACGTGCTGACCGTCTCGGTCCACGCCGACCCGTCCGACTACTTCCCGTTCTTCGCGGGCTACGCCGACGAGACCGGCGCCGGGGCGGGGGCGGGGTTCAACCGCAACCTGCCGCTGCCGCCTGGCTCGGGGGACGCGCCCTGGCTCGAGGCCGTGGCGGCGGGCCTCGCACTGATCGCCGCGCACCGGCCCCGGGCGCTCGTGGTGGCGCTCGGCCTCGACGCCGCCGCGGACGACCCGATCGGCGCCCTCGCGGTCTCCCGGGGGGGCTTCGTCGGGGCGGCGGAGCGGATCGCCCGGGCCGGGCTGCCCACGGCGCTGGTCCAGGAGGGCGGCTACCTCTGCGCGGCCCTGCCGGACAACCTCGCGGCCTTCCTCGCCGCCTTCGACGCCGCGCGCTAGGCCGAACGCCGCGGGCGCGCAGAAGGTGCCCAGTGCAAGGTGCGCAGTGAAGCTGCGCAGTGAAGGCGTGATGCGATCGTGATCGCCGGGGCGCCGGATCGGCCGCCCGGATATGGTCGACCCGATGCCACAACCGACCTATCAGGGCGGGGCGGGCGCCGCAGACGCGTCCCGGGCGGGAGGAGCGGGCGATGGACGCGGGCGACGTGGGCATGCGCGAGGCGGCCGGCGCACCGTGGCACGCGGGTCTCACCCGGCGCCACTGGCGGATCCTGTGGGGCAGCTATCTCGGCTGGATCTTCGACGGCTACGAGGCGGTAGCCCTGGTCTACGCCCTGCGCCCGGCGCTGGCCTCGATCCTCACCCCCGAGCAGGCCCAGGCGCCGGCCTTCTACGTGGGCCTCGCCATCGGCATCACGCTGCTCGGCTGGGGGATCGGCGGCCTGATCGGCGGGATCGCGGCCGACTACATCGGCCGCAAGCGCATGATGATGGTGTCGATCCTGGGCTACGCGCTGTTCACGGGGCTCACCGCCTTCGCGGAGAGCTTCACGCAGCTCGCCGTCCTGCGCTTCATCACCGGGCTCGCCATCGGCTCGGAATGGTCCACCGGCATCGCCCTCGTGGCCGAGACCTGGCCGAACCGGGCCCGCCCGAAGGGCTGCGGCTTCCTGCAATCGGGCTTCGGCGGCGGCGCGGTGCTCGCCGCCATCGTGTGGGCCGTGCTCGCCGCCACCGAGCCCCTGGGCGCGGAATCCTGGCGGATCCTGTTCGCGCTGGGCGCGCTGCCGGCCTTCGTGTGCCTGTACCTGCGCCGGGCGCTGGAGGAATCCGAGCAGTGGATGCGGGCGCTCAAGGCGCAGCGCTGGGCGGCCACCGCGGAGGACGCGGACCGGGCCCCGCGGCGCGCGCGGCGCCCGTTCTCCCTGACGGAGATCTTCCGCGAGCCCGAGAGCCGGCGGCGGGTCCTCCTCGCCACGCTCCTGTCCTTCGCCACCACGGTGGGCTGGTGGGCGGTCTCGTCCTGGCTGCCGGCCTACACGGAGGGGCTCGCCAAGGCCGCGGGCGCGCCGGCCAATGTCTGGGGCCCGCGCATGGGCATCGTCTACAATATTGGGGCGATCACCGCCTACGTGATCTCGGGCTTCGTGGCCGACGCGATCGGGCGCCGCGCCTTCCTGCTCGTGACCTATGCCGGCTGCATCGCCACGTCGCTCGCCTGCTACCTCTGGACCGGCGGGCTCGTGCCGTTCATGGCGCTCGCCTTCCTGAACGGGTTCTTCACCCTGGGCTTCGCCTTCTCGTGGATGGCGATCTACCTCGCGGAGCTGTTCACCCCGGCGGTCCGGGCGACGGCGTCGAGCGCGGTCTTCAACGGCGCGCGGCTGATCGCCTGGATCTTCCCGATCCTGGCCGGGCAGATCGTGACCGCCTTCGGGGGCGTCGCCGCGGCGGCGCTGACCCTGTCGAGCGTCTACGTGATCGGCCTCGTGGTGCCGTGGTTCATGCCGGAGACGCGGGGCCGACCGCTGCCGGAATAGGTCGGTCCGGCCCCCGCTCGGTCGGAGCGGAGGCCAGTCCTGGTCCTAGTCCTCGTCGTCCTCGTCCTGGTGCCGGCCCTTGAGCTTGGCGAAGACCGAATCGGCGTCGAGCCGCTCCTCGCGGCCGCCGTGATCGTCCTCGTGGTCCCGCTCGTCGGCGTCGCGGGCCGTGGAGACCTCGGTCGGCAGCAGCGAAGCGCCGGACTCGGCCGCCACCGCGGCCGGGCGGTCGGCCGCCGCGCGCTGGACCTCGAAGTCGAGGTTGATCTGGGTGGTCAGGCCGAGGGTGACCGGGTCCATCGGCTGGAGCGAGCCCGAGTTCCAGTGGGTGCGCTCGCGGATCTGCTGGATCGTCGACTTGGTGGTGCCCACGAGCCGGATGATCTGCGAATCCTTCAGCTCGGGGTGGTTGCGCAGCAGCCACAGGATGGCGTTCGGCCGGTCCTGGCGACGGGAGAGGGGGGTGTAGCGCGGGCCCTTGGTGGTGCGCTTCACCTCCGGCAGCTTCACCTTCGAGACGGCGGGCTTGAGCTTGTAGTGCGGCGCCTTCTGGGCCTTCTCGATCTCGTCGCGGGTGAGCTGGCCGGTGGAGACCGGGTCGAGCCCCTTGATGCCGGCCGCGACCTCGCCGTCGGCGATGCCCTTCACCTCCAGCGGGTGCAGCTTGCAGAAATCGGCGATCTGCTCGAAGGCGAGCGAGGTGTTCTCGACCAGCCAGACGGCGGTCGCCTTCGGCATCAGCGGACCCTGGGACATGCTTCTCGTGCTCCGGCCTGGCGGGACGGGGGCCGGGCATCGGGCCGCGGGCTCCGGATGACCGATCCGGATGTCCCGTCTCACGCTGTCGAATGGGGATGACGCACTATAGGCCCGGGCGGGGAGGGGCGCAATCGCGGGCTCGAGGCGCCGACTCGGATTCTCCGGGTCCCGGGAATAATGGCTAAGCTCGTGCCGTGAGCCTGACCGACTCACCCGCGAAGGCCGCGCACGGCCGGTCGCGGCCGGGAGTGCAGAGGATGGTCATCTCTCTGGCATGGTCCAGAAAAGCGAATGGCGAGTGGAGATTGACGCTCCGCCTCGCCATTCCTCTCTGGCCTCGGCAACACCTGAAACGGTGAATGCCAGGGACCGGCGGTAGCCGCCGTCGGTCCCACTCCCGAAGATAACGCAGCCCTTGCGGCGCAACAACGTTCCGGTCCGCCCCTCAGCGGGGGCGCACCCCGTCGAGGAACAGCCGCACCGCCGCCTGCCGCCGCCGCTCCTGCGCCTCCGGGTCGGTGGCGATGCCGTAGAGGGTCGCCTGGGACGACCGGCCGAGGACGAGGCTGAGGAACAGGTCGGCCGCGATCTCCGGATCCGCCACGGCGATCCGCCCGCGCCGCGCGAAGGCGTCGAGCAGCTGCGCCACCGCGCGCACGCCGCGCAGCCAGCCCTCCTCGTGGGCGAGGCGGGCGAGCTCGGGGAACTGCAGCGCCTGGGCCACGAGGTTGCGCTTGAGCATCGCCGCGCCCGGCGACTGCCCGTGGGCCAGCAGGGTGCGGCTGAGATCCTCCAGGGCGGTCTCGACGTCGTCGCTCCCGCCCTGCGCGGCCTGGGCCTCGGCCGCGGCGGAGAGCGGCGCCAGCCACGCGGCGATCCGCTCGCGCAGGACCGCCTCGAACAGGGCCCGCTTGTCGCGGTAGCGCGCGTAGACCGTCGGCTTGCTCATCCCGGCGGCCTCGGCCACCGCGTCGATGGAGGTGGCGTCGAAGCCGCGCTCCAGGAACAGGGTCGTGGCGACGGCGATCAGGTGCGCCTCGCGCCGAGCCGCCTCCGCGCGGGTCGGCCGGCCGCCGCGCCGCGGGCCCGCCTCCACCCGCTCGATCTCCGTGACCGTCACCCCGCGATCCTCCTTGCTCACCACCGCCGTTCGTCCTATTAAAACGATACCGTACCGTTTTGATTCTGGCCAGATCCGATGGACGCACGTCGCAGCGACAGCTTCAAGAGCGCCGACCCGGTCGCGGGTGCGCCGCTCACGACCCCGGTCACCGCGCCGGCCACCGCGGCTGTCACGCCCCCGGTCTCCGCGCCGGTCCCGGCCACCGTCTCGGCACCGGCGCCGCGCCGCCGCCGCGCGCGGATCGTGCTGCCCCTCTTCGGCCTGCTCGCGCTGGGCGGGGCCGGGACCTACGGCTGGCACTGGTGGAGTGTCGGGCGCTTCCTCGAGGTGACCGACGACGCCTATCTCCAGTCCGACAAGGTCACGGTGGCGCCGCGCATCGCCGGCACCGTCGCGGCGGTGCTGGTCGGCGACAACCAGCCGGTGAAGGCCGGGGACGTCATCGCCCGCCTGGACGACCGGTCCTACCGGGTCCAGCTCAGGCAGGCCGAGGCCGAGGTCGAGAAGGACCGGGCGCAGATTCTGGGCGTCGCCTCGGCGATCGTCCAGCAGCGGGCGCAGGTCGCCTCGTCGCGGGCCGACCTCGCCAACGCCGAGGCCGCCCTCACCTTCGCGCAGCAGGAATACACCCGCTACCAGAACCTGCTGCAGACCGGGTCCGGCACGGTGCAGCGCCAGCAGCAGGCGGAGTCCGACCTGCGCCAGCGCCACGCCGCCCGCGACAAGGCCGCCGCCTCGCTCGACGCCGCGCAGAAGCAGATCGACAGCCTGCAGGCGCTCGAGGCCAGCACCCGCGCGAGCCTGGAGGGCGCGCAGGCCAAGGTCGAGGGGGTGAGGCTCGACCTGAGCTACACCACCATCGTGGCGCCGATCGACGGCGTGGCCGGTGACCGGGCGCTGCGGATCGGGCAGGTCGTCTCGGCCGGCACCGGGCTCCTGACCCTCGTGCCGATGGGCCGCGACATCTACCTCGTGGCGAACTTCAAGGAGACCCAGACCGGCCGCATGGTCGAGGGCCAGCGCGTCACCTTCACGGTCGACGCCTTCGGCGACCACGCGTTCCGGGGCCGGATCGAGAGCTTCTCCCCGGGCACCGGCTCGCAATTCGCGCTGCTGCCGCCGGAGAACGCCACCGGCAACTTCACCAAGGTGGTGCAGCGCGTGCCGGTGCGCGTCGCCCTCGACCCGTCGGATCCGCTCATCGCCCGCCTGCGCCCGGGCCTGTCGGTGGAGGCCACGGTCCACACCCAGGATCCGGTCGAGCCGGTGCGGCCCGCCCGGCCGAGGCCCGCTCCGGCCCTCGTCAGCGAGGCCCTGCCCCGATGAGTCCGGCCCCGATGAGTCCGGCCCCGACGAGCCCCGTGCCGGCCGTGGCCGTGCCCGAGGCGAAGGCGAGCGCCCGGGACTGGCTCGCCGTGTTCGGCGCGATCCTCGGCGCCTTCACGGCGATCCTCGACATCCAGATCACCAACGCGTCGCTCGCCGACATCCAGGGGGCGCTCGGCGCCTCCACCGAGGAGGGCAGCTGGATCTCCACCGCCTACCTGATGGCCGAGATCATCGTGATCCCGCTCACCGGCTGGCTGTCCTCGGTGATCGGCCTGCGCCGCTACCTCGCGGTGAACACCATGCTGTTCACCGCCTTCTCGCTGGCCTGCGCGCTGTCGACGACCTTGGGCCAGATGATCCTGTTCCGGGCCGGCCAGGGTTTTACCGGCGGCGTGCTGATCCCCACCGCCATCGTGATCGTGCGCACCCGGCTCTCGAAGGCGCAGCAGCCCATCGGCATCGCGCTGTTCGGGCTGACCGCGACCTTCGCGCCCGCGATCGGCCCGACGGTCGGCGGCTGGCTCACCGACAACCTGTCGTGGCACTACATCTTCTACCTGAACCTGATCTTCGGACCCGTGGCGGCGGCGATCCAGCTCGGCGCCTTCGACAGCGTGCCGGCGCGCTGGGGCGAGCTGCTCAAGGGCGACTGGATCGGCATCGGCCTGATGGCGATCGGCCTGCCGGCCCTGACCTACGTGCTGGAGGAGGGCCAGCGCAAGGACTGGTTCGGCTCGCAGGTCATCGTGAACATGTCGCTGCTGGCGGTGGCCGGCATCGCCGGCTTCATCGTCCGCGAGCTCACGACCGAGCGCCCGTTCATCAACCTGCGGGTCCTGGCCAACCGCTCGGTCGGCGGCGCCTGCGTGCTGATGACCGTGCTGGGCGCGGTCTCGTTCGGGTCGATCTACATCATCCCGGTCTACTGCGCGCAGATCCAGGGCTACAACGCCCAGCAGATCGGCTACGTGGTGATGTGGTCGGGCCTGCCGCAGCTCGTCCTCTTCCCGATGATGCCGCTGCTGATGCGGACCTTCGACGCCCGGGTGCTGGTGGTCACCGGCACGCTGTTCTTCATCGCGAGCTGCTGGATCAACGTCGGCCTGACCCACGATGTCGGCGCCGACCAGCTGATCCTGCCGCAGCTGATGCGGGCCGTCGGCCAGCCGCTCTTCACCATCCCGCTGTCGCAGCTCTCCACCGTCGGCCTCGCCCCGCGCGACACCGCGGACGCCTCCGCCCTGTCGAACATGATGCGCAACCTCGGCGGCTCGATCGGCATCGCCATGCTGTCGACGATGATCGACCGGCGGGAGCACTTCCACTTCTCGATGCTGGCCGAAGCGATCACCGTCAACGCCACCCGCACCCAGGACCGGCTCGCGGCGCTCGCCGCCGGGATGCACGCCCGCATCGCCGACCCGCTGGCCGCCAAGGGCGTCGCGCTGGGCCAGCTCGCCGCCCAGGTCCGCCGCGAGGCCTACGTGATGGCCTACGCGGACGGGTTCTGGCTGGTGGGCGTGAGCCTCGTGGCGAGCCTCGCCGTGGTGGCCATCCTCAAGAAGCCGCAGCGCGCCGCCGGGCCCGTGGAGGCGCACTGAGCGGCCGGGGTCCTACCGCCCCGGCAGGTTGTGGACGATCGGGAAGAACGTGTCCTTCCAGTCCTTGGGCTCGGTCTTGATGGTCTTCATCGCGTAGAAGTGCCGGGCCTGGAGCATGATGCCGTAGGGCGTGGTGGAGAAGTTCGTCCCGGGCTCCTTCATGATCTCGACCAGGGTCTCGGGGGGCGTCTTCTCGTTGGTGGCCGCGACGTAGTCCTTGGCGGCCTTCAGCGGATCCCGGGCGATCTCGGCATTGGCCTCGTCGATGGCGGCCACGATGGCGGCGGCGAGCTTCGGGTTGCGGTTGTACCAGCCGGTCCGGGCGTAGAAGATCGCGTTGCTCACCGGCTCGCCGACCATCTCGTAGGAATTGAGCACCTTGTGGATCGCCGGGTCCTGCAGCTCGCGCTGCTGGAACGGCGGCAGCGAGAAGTGGCTGTTGACCTCGTTGTGCGGGCTCGCCAGCGCCGCCACGGCGTCGGGATGGCCGAGCTGGACGGTGAGCGGGTCGAGCTTGGTGGCGTTCTCGGGCCCGAACGCCTTCTTGGCGGCGATCTGCAGCAGCACAGCCTGGGACGAGACCTTCACGGAGGGCAGGGCGATCTTGTCCTTGGACGAGAAGTCCTTGAGTTCCTTCACGTCCGGATTGCGGGTGAGCAGCATCATCGGCGTGGTGCCGACCCCGCACAGGCCCTTCACGTCGCCCTTGGTGCGGTCGTTGAGCAGCAGCATGTTGGTCGAGCCGCTGTCGACGATGTCGATGTTGCCCGAGAGCAGCGCGTCGTTGCCGGCGGCGCCGCTCGTCAGGTTGACCCACTCCACCGTGACGTCCCCGAGGCCCGCGGCCTTGGCGTGCTTCTCGATCAGCTTGTGCTGCTCGGCCAGCACCGCGGGCAGGTAGACGAAGCCCGGCTGCCGGCTGATCCGGACCTTGGCATCGTCGGCCCGGGCGGGGGTGGCGAGCGCCAGCCCGGCCAGCAGGAGGACCGATCCCGCCCGCAGGAGCCGGCGGCGGCCCGGCAGCAGCGAGCCCGTCCGAGACGTACGCACCATGACGCTTCTCCCTGTGGCCCGGCGCGATCCTGAGCGGCGCCGGGCTTTCGTTGGACGGGGAGTGGACAGGCTCGGGCCGGCGCGCGCAAGGCCGTCTTCACGCTCCGCTAACGCAGAAGCTGCAAAATATCGCAGGTTGAAATCATCTTCTTGCAATCATCATCGCGGGGGCGCGGGTGAAGATCGGGCTCGGAGCGAAGCTCCACACCATCACGGCCACCGCGCTGGTCGGCATCGTCGCGGTCTCGGGCATCGGGCTCGTCAGCCTGAAATCCCAGGTCGAGCAGGACCGGATGGCCAAGACGCGGAACCTCACGGACGTCGCCTACGGGGTCGCGGCCTATTTCGAGGGCGAGGAGCGGGCCGGGCGCCTGTCCCGGGCGGACGCGCAAGGCGCCGCGATCCGGGCCCTCAAGGCCCTGCGCTACGACGACAAGGAGTACTTCTGGGTCAACGACATGCAGCCCCGCATGGTCGCCCACCCGATCAAGCCCGAGCTGGAGGGCAAGGATCTCGCCGCCGTGCAGGATCCCACCGGCAAGCGCCTGTTCGTCGACTTCGTCGAGACGGTGAAGCGGCAGGGGCAGGGCTTCGTCGACTATTACTGGCCGAAGCCCGGCGCCGACGCCCCCGTGCCGAAGCTCTCCTACGTGCGCGGCTTCGCCCCCTGGGGCTGGGTGATCGGCACCGGCATCTACGCCGACGACACCGCGGCGATCCTGCGGGACGCGGCCTGGAAGGCGGCGGCCGGCATGCTCGTGGTGGTGGCGCTGATCGGCCTGCTCGCGGCGCTGATCGGCCGGCGGCTGACGCGGCCGCTGCGCGCGCTGAACGGCGCCATGCACCGCCTCGCGGCCGGCGAGACCGCCGTGCCGGTGCCGGCACGGGAGCGCCGGGACGAGATCGGCGCCATGGCGGGCGCCGTGCAGGTGTTCAAGGACGCGCTGATCGCCAAGGCCGAGACCGACGCCCGCGCCGCCGCCAGCGCCGACGGGGATGCCCGGCGGGCCGCCGCCCTCGACCGGCTGACCCGGTCCTTCGAGACCCGGGCCGGGACCCTGAGCCGCGGCCTCGCGACGGCGGCCGCCGACCTCGAGGCGACGGCGCGGACGCTGACCGTCACGGCCGCCCACACCACCGAGCGCACCGGCGCGGTGGCCGCGCAGGCGGCCGGCACCTCCGCCGACGTCCAGACCGCCGCGGCGGCCACCGAGGAGATGTCGGCCTCGGTCCAGGAGATCGCCGGGCAGGTGAACCGCGCCTCGGAGATCGCCGGGCAGGCCGCGATCAGCACCCGCCAGGGCGAGGCGACCGTGCGGGCGCTCGCCGCCGGCACCGAGAAGATCGGCGACGTGGTCGGCCTGATCGCCTCGATCGCCGGCCAGACCAACCTGCTGGCGCTCAACGCCACGATCGAGGCGGCCCGCGCGGGCGCGGCCGGGCGCGGCTTCGCGGTCGTCGCCTCCGAAGTGAAGGCGCTGGCCGAGCAGACCGCCAAGGCGACCGAGGAGATCTCCGGCCAGATCGGCCGGATCCAGGGCGAGACCCGGGACGCGGTCGCGGCGATCGGCGCGGTCGGCCGGACCATCGAGGAGATGCGCGGCATCGCGGTCGGGGTCGCGGCCGCCATGGAGGAGCAGAACGCCGCCATCCAGGAGATCGTCCGCGGCGTGGCGAGCGCCGCCACCGGGGCGCAGGGCGTGTCCGAGAACGTCGTCGACCTGCGCCGCGGCGCCGACGAGACCGGCAGCGCCTCCGAGCAGGTGCTGGCGGCCGCACGCGACCTCACCCGCGGCTCGGACGAGCTCGACCACGCCGTGAAGGCCTTCCTGGCGGAGATCCAGGCTGCCTGAGGGCGCGGCCTGAGGGTGGCCTGAGGGGCGGGGCCCCCGCGGGCGGGCAGGGCGGCGCTCAGCCCGCGGAGAAGCCCCGGACCGCGGCCCGCACCAGCGCGTCGATCATCGGCCGCACGTCGCTGACCCCGAGGGGACCCAGGCTGCCGAGATCGGCGAGATAGGTCATGCCGTGGACGCTGGACCACAGCGCCCGCGCCATCACGGGGATTGCCGCCTCGCCGAGGCGGCCGCCGTCGCGCAGCACCCCCTCTAGGATCCCGAACAGGGCCGCGATGTCGGCCTGCACCGAGTCCGGCGCCGCCACCGTGCGCCGCTCGAAGATCGCCGCCCAGGCGGCGTGGTGCTCGGCCGCGAAGGCGAGATACGCGTCGGCCAGGCACAGGAGCCGCGCCTCTGTCTCCCGCGACGGACAGGCCGCCAGCGCCCCCGCGAGGGTGTCCCGGAGCCGGCGCATGGTGACGGCGTTCGCCTCCAGGCGCAGCACTTCCAGGCTGTCGAACTGCGTGTAGACCGAGCCGACCGCCGTGCCGGCCCGCTCCGCGACGCCGCGGGCGGTCAGCGCCGCCGCGCCGCCGGCGTTCAGGATCGCCACCGCGGCCGCGATCAGGGCCTGGCGATCGGCCGCCCGATCGCCGGGCTCCTTCCGCGGCCGCCCCCTCACTTTTTTATGAACCTCGTTCATTTTATCCCTTGCGGCCCGGCACGTCCCGTGTTTACTTGTTTCATGAACGACGTTCAATCAAATCCGGACGCGGTCCGGCCCGTCGTTCCCGCGAGGTGAACCGTGATGAGGACCCTCTCCTTCCTGATGCGCGGCGTGATCGCCGACAACGCCCAGGCGATCCACGACGCCCATGCCGTGACGATCCTGCGCCAGCAGATCCGGGACGCCGCCGGCGCCCTGGCGACCGCCCGGCGGGAACTCGCCGTCGCCATGGCCTACCACGCCGCCGAGGCGCGCGCCCTCGACGCCATCGGCACCCGCATCGACACCCTGTCTGACGGGGCGCGGCGGGCGCTCAGCGACGGGCGCGAGGATCTCGGGACCGAGGCGGCGATCCACATCGCCGCCCTGGAGGACGAGCGGGCCGACCGCCGGGCCGCCGCCGAGCGCTTCGCCGCGGAGGTCGAGCGGCTGAAGGGCCTGGTCGCGCAGGGCGGCGAACGCCTGCGGGACCTCGACCGCGGGCTCCAGACCGCCCGCACTACCGAGGCGCTGCGGCGGGCCGGACTGGAGGGCCGCCGGGTGACGACCCTGTCGGCGGGGGCGCTCGGGGAGGCCGAGCGGACGCTGGCGCGCCTGCGCGAGCGGCAGGCGGCCGAGGCGGACGTCGCCGCCGCGCTGACCGAGCTCGAGGCCGAGGCCGCGGGCGGGATCGAGGCCGATCTCGAGGCGGCGGGCTACGGCCGCCCCCGCACCGACCCGCGGGCCGTGCTCGACCGCCTCAGGGCCGGCGCCTGACCGGCGCCGCACCGCTTCCCCTTCGATCCTTCCTCAGGAGACCGCACCATGACACCGCAGATGCCCCATACCGGCGCCTGGAAGACCTTCACGCTGGTCAGCTTCGCCGTCGCCGCCGCCATGCTGACGTTCGGCATCTTCTTCCTGCCCGCCGACATCTGGATCAAGGGCTACCTCGCCATGGCGTCGCTGTTCCTCACGGGCACGACCTTCACCCTGGCCAAGACCCTGCGCGACGAGCACGAGGCGAAGCGGCTGATCAACAAGATCGAGGACGCCGCCACGGAGCGCGTCCTGCGCGAGGTGGTGCCGGGCCGGCTCTGAGGCCCGGCAGGCCCGCGCCCCGACCCGGGCGGCGCGCGTCCCGGGTCGGGGAGGCGGCGCGCGGCGGAGCGCGGCACCTCCCCGGATCGCTCACGCCGCGGCGTCCAGGAACCGGGCCACGACCCGGGCGAATTCCGGAGTCCGCAGGTAGCCGTAGGATTTGTGCCGGTTCTCGGCGCCGTCCGGCCTCCGGTAGGCGTTGATCACCGGTACGTCCCGCACCCGCACCCCGGCGGCGTTCGGCGCGTAGAGGGCCGCGAGGTCGTCGCCCACCGTGGCGATGTCCTGGCGATCCATCAGGTTGGTCCATGCGGCGAGCGCCGCAGGCACCCGGAGATCGCCGTGCTCGTCGGCGAGCTTCAGCTTCAATTCGGCGAGCCCGAGGGGCGCGCCAAGGGTGACGAGGTCGCAGCGGGGCATCGGCGTCCCGTCCGCCTCGGCGGCGCGCAGCACGTCGTAGGCGATCAGGCCGCCCATCGAGTGCGCGGCGATCAGCACGGTGTCGGATGCGGCCGCCGCCAGGGCATCGCGCAGGCGCGCCCGCGCCGCCGCCCGGAAGTCCGCGTCCTCGTAGTAGCCCCAGAGGTCGTCGAGGCGGTATTCCAGGATCAGGTCGTCCACCGGCGTCAGCCCGGCGGCCTCCTGCAGGTGCGACAGGCCGCGGTAGATCCGGTCGGTGAGGGTCGGCTCGGCGCGCTCCGGCTCCCCCGCCGGGGAGGGGAACGGCCCGAGGCCGTGATCGGGGCGGTAGGGCTCGCGGTTGCGGTCGCCCGCGAGCGGCTGCGGGTAGCGCAGGTCGGCCCAGTAGACGAAGGTGAAGGGCAGATCGGGCTCCGCGACCCGGAGCCCGAGATTGCGGTCGAGCCCCTCGCGGATCGCGGCGCGCCACCAGGCGGCCTTCTCGTCCCGGGGCGGCTTGTTGGCGAGCCCGTGGATGCCGATGATGTGCGTCCGACCCAGTGTCCGCTCCCAGACCGACGAGAGTGCCGGCCGGGCAAGATAGGGCCGCCCCGCGCGGACGGAACTGCGGCTTAGTTTCCGCGCGGCCCGCCGTCACGCCGCTGCCCTCCGCCGTCACCTGGCCGTCACCTCGCCGTCACGCCCGCCGATACCCCATTGCCACGCGGCCGCTCCGCCATAGCTGCGCTGCGGGAACCGGATCGGGCCCGGGGCCTTCTCCCACGACAGATGATCCTGCCGCGCTTGCGTCCCGGTCGCGCGGCCAATGACGAGGACGGTGGCCCGATGCGGCGCGCCCACAGCATGGATTTCGGGGCCGAGATGGTCGGGGGCGGCGTCCGCTTCGCCCTCTGGGCGCCCACCGCCCGGAGCGTCGACCTCGTCGTCGACGGCGTCGACCACCCGCTGCCCGAATCCGGCGGCGGCTGGCGCCGCACGGCCCTGCCGGGGGTGAAGCCCGGCGCCCGCTACGGCTTCCGCGTCGACGGCGACCTCGTCGTGCCCGATCCCGCCTCCCGCTTCCAGCCGGACGACGTCTCGGGCCTCAGCGAGGTGATCGACCCGCGGAGCTTCGAGTGGTCCGACGCGGGCTGGACCGGGCGGCCCTTCGAGGAGGCGGTGATCTACGAGTGCCATGTCGGCACCGCGACGCCGGAGGGCACCTATGCCGGCCTGCAGGCCCGGCTGGCCGACCTCAAGGCGCTCGGCGTCACCGCCCTCGAGCTGCTGCCGCTCGCCGACTTCAAGGGCTCGCGCAACTGGGGCTACGACGGCGTCCAGCCCTACGCGCCGGACGGCGCCTACGGTCGACCGGACGACCTCAAGCGCCTGATCGACGCCGCACACGGGCTCGGCCTGATGGTCTATCTCGACGCGGTCTACAACCACTTCGGGCCGGCCGGGAACTACCTCCACGCCTATGCCGGGACGTTCTTCACCGAGCGCCACCAGACCCCCTGGGGCGCGGGCATCAACTTCGACGGCAAGGAGAGCGGCGCCACGGTGCGGCAGTTCTTCATCCAGAACGCCCTGTACTGGCTGGAGGAGTACCATTTCGACGGCCTGCGCTTCGACGCCGTCCACGCCATCCTCGACGATTCGCCCCGCCACTTCCTGGCCGAGCTCGGCGAGACGGTCCGGAGGATCTTCCCGAACCGGCAGATCCACCTGATGCTGGAGAACGAGGCCAACCAGGCCCGCTGGCTGGAGCGCGACGCCGCCGGGCGCCCGAAGATGCACGACGCCCAGTGGGCCGACGACCTGCACCATTGCTGGCACGTCCTGCTCACCGGCGAGGACGCCGGCTACTATAAAAGCTTTGCCGACAAACCGGTCGCCCACCTGGCCCGCTGCCTCGCCGAGGGCTTCGCCTACCAGGGCGAGCCCTTCCCGACGCTCGACAACCACCCGCGCGGCGAACCCTCCGGGCACCTGCCGCCCTCCGCCTTCGTGACCTTCCTGCAGAACCACGATCAGGTCGGCAACCGGGCGCTCGGCGAGCGGCTCAACCACCTCGCGGATCCCAAGAAACTCGACCTCGCCCGGGCCGGGCTCCTCCTGGCGCCGCAGATCCCGATGCTCTGGATGGGCGAGGAATGGTCGGCCTCCGCGCCGTTCCTGTTCTTCGTCGACTTCGCGCCCGACGCGGAGCTGAACAAGGCGGTGCGCGACGGGCGCCGCCGGGAGTTCAAGAGCTTCGCGGCCTTCGCGGACGACACCTCCAAGATCCCGGACCCGACCGAGGCCGAGACCTTCGCGGCCTCGAAGCTCGACTGGTCCGAGCGGGAGCGCTCGCCCCACCGCGAGGTGCTGGCCGAGACGACGCGGCTCCTGGGGCTGCGCCGCGACGTGGTCGTGCCCCTGGCGAAGTCCGGCTACGACGGCGCCGCCGCCGCGATGCCGCGCCCGGACGTGGTCGACTGCACGTGGCGCTTCGGCGCCGGCACCCTGCGCTTCGTCGCCAATGTCGGGACCGAACCCTTCGCGCTGGATCCGGGCGGTGCCCGGCCGGTCTGGACCAACGCCCCGGACGGGGCCGGACGCGATCTCCCGTCCTGGACGGGCGTGTTCCTGACGGAGTCCCGCGCGTGAGCCGCCTCGAGACACTCGCCGACCTCGTCGGCGTCGCCCCCGGCTACACCGACGCCTTCGGCCAGCCCGTCGAGACGTCGCTGGAGGTGCGCCGCGGCCTGCTGGCGGCCCTCGGCTTCGCGGTGGAGGACGAGGCGGCGATCGCCGCGAGCCTCGCGGAGGTCGAGCGCCTGCGCCGCGGCCTGATCCCGCCGCTCCTGCCGGTGGAGGCCCGCCGGGCCGCCCGGGTGCCGGTGCGCCCGCAGGACGGCGCGCCCCACACCCTGGTCTGGCGCCTCGTCGACGAGCGCGGCGCCGCTCGTGAGGGCCGGGCCAACCCGCAGGGGTCGGAGCCCGGCTTCGAGCTGCCGCCGCTGACCCCGGGCTATCACCGCCTCACCGTCCAGGCCGGGCAGACCCGCGCCGAGGCCTGGGTGATCGCCGCGCCGCAGCGCTGCTGGCGCCCGCGGCCCTACACGGAGGAGGGCGCCTCCGACTGGGGCATGGCCGCCCAGCTCTACGGCCTGCGCTCGGCCACCAATATCGGCATCGGCACCTACGCGGATGCCGGCGAGGCCGCCCGCGAGGCCGCCCTGCGTGGGGCGGCGTTCTTGGGGCTCAGCCCGGTCCACGCCCTGTTCGGCTCCGACCGGACCAAGATCTCGCCCTACTCGCCCTCCTCGCGGCTGTTCCTGGAGACGCTGTTCATCGCCCCGCGCAGCCTGGCGGGGCTCGCGGGCTCCCGGGCCGAGGCGCTGCTCGCCGAGCGCGCGGACGCGATCACGGCTTTGCGCGAGGCCGCCCTCGTCGACCACCAGGGCGTCCACGACGTGCTCGACCCGGTGCTCCGGGCGCTCTGGGCCGAGTCACCGGCCCGGGCCGGCACCGACGCGGGCTTCGAGCAGTTCCGCCAGGAGGGCGGGGAGGATCTCGAAGCGCACGCCCTGTTCGAGGCGCTGTCCGAGCATTTCCGGGGGCAGGGGGCGCACTGGCTGGGCGACTGGCCGGAGGCGTATCGCCGCGCCGGCACGGAGGCGGTCCGAGCCTTCGCGGCGGAGAACGCGGACCTCGTCGGCTACCACGCATGGCTGCAGTACCTCGCCGACCGGCAGCTCGCCGAGGCCTCAGCGGCGGCGCTCGGGGCCGGCATGCGGGTCGGGCTCTACCGCGACCTCGCGGTCGGCGCCGACCGGGGCGGCTCCGAGATCTGGTCGCATCCCGAGCGCTTCGCCGACAAGGTGTCGATCGGCGCGCCGCCGGACCTGCTCGCACCGAAGGGCCAGAACTGGGGCCTGCCGGCCTTCGATCCGCTGGCGATGGAGCGCGACGGGCTCGCGGCCTTCCGGGCCCTGGTCCAGGCCAACATGCGCCACGCCGGCGCGATCCGGATCGACCACGCCTTCCAGCTCGCCCGCCTGTTCCTGATCCCGCTGGGGGCGGGGGCCCAGGCCGGCGCCTACGTGGCCATGCCGTTCGAGCCGATGCTGGCGGTGCTGCGGCTGGAGAGCCACCGCAACAAGTGCCTCGTCATCGCGGAGGATCTCGGCACGGCGCCGGAAGGCTTCTCCGACGCGCTGATGCGGGCCGGGGTGCTGAGCTACCGGATCCTCGCCTTCGAGCGCGAGGCCGACGGACGCTTCAAGCCGCCCTCGGCCTACCCGCGGGACGCGCTCACCGCCATCACCACCCACGACCTGCCGACCTTCGTCGGCTGGTGGCGCGGGGTCGACACCGACACCCGCCAGTCGCTCGGCCTCTACGATCAGGAGCGGGCCGAGGTCGAGCGGGGCGAGCGCGTCGTCGAGCGCCGCCGCCTCGCCGAGGCGCTGGCGGCCGAGCAGCTGCTGCCCTCCGCCGAGCCGCCGGATTCCGCGCCCTTCGAGGCCGCCGCCCGCTACCTCGCCCGCGCGCCCGCGATGCTCACCGCCGTCCAGTACGAGGACGTGGTCTCGGAACTCGCCCAGGCCAACGTGCCCGGCTCGACCGAGGGCTACCCGAACTGGCGGCGCAAGCTCGACCGGGATCTCGTGGACATCGCCGCCCCCGGCGGGCCGCTGGCGAAGCTCGCGGCGTCCCTCTCGGCCGAGGCGCGGGGCCCGCGCTCGGGCGCCGCGCGGCTCGCCGCGCCGCCGCCGCGCGCGACCTACCGGCTGCAGTTCCACAAGGACTTCACCTTCGCGGATGCGGGCCGGATCGTCCCCTACCTGCACCGGCTCGGGATCAGCCACGTCTACGCCTCGCCGCTCCAGAAGGCGCGGCCCGGCTCGACCCACGGCTACGACATCGTCGATCACGGCGCGATCAACCCGGAGCTCGGCGGCGAGGAGGGCTTCATCGCGCTCTCCGAGACGCTCCACGCCCACGGGATCAAGCTCCTGCTCGACATCGTCCCGAACCACATGGGCGTCGGCGGCTCCGACAATCCGTGGTGGCTCTCGGTGCTCGAATGGGGTTCCCTGTCGCCCTTCGCCGACGCCTTCGACATCGACTGGCAGCGGCTCGGGGCCGGGCGCAACCTCGTGATCCCATTCCTCGGCGACCGCTACGGTGAGGCCCTGGAGAAGGGCACGCTGGAGCTGAAGTTCGACCCCGAGACCGGCGCCTTCAGCGTCTGGCACTACGAGCACCAGCTGCCGATCCGCCCCTTGAGCTACCCGACCATCCTCAACCGGGTGATCGCCGCGATCGGGGCGGTGGACGACGACACCACCGCGGAACTGCTCGCCATCTCCGAGCGGCTGCGGGCGATGTCGATCGATACCGACGAGACCCGCCGCAAAGGCTTCCCCGAGGAGGCCGAGGGGCTGAAGCGCCGGCTCGCCGAGATCTACGGCGTGTCGCCGCTGATCCAGGAGGCCACCGCCAGCACGCTGGCGCTGCTCAACGGCTTCAAAGGCCGCCCGGACAGTTTCGGGCCGTTGCACCGGCTGCTGGAGGCGCAGGCCTACCGGCTGGCCCACTGGCGGGTGGCGTCGAGCGACATCAACTACCGCCGCTTCTTCGACGTGAACTCGCTCGCCGGCCTGCGGGTCGAGCTGTCCGACATCTTCCACCGCTCGCACGAGACCGTGTTCCGGCACGTCCGCGAGGGCCGGATCGACGGCCTGCGCATCGACCATATCGACGGCCTCGCCGACCCGCTGGGCTACGCAAGGGCGCTCCAGGCGGCTGTCGGACCGGGCTTCTACGTCGTCGTCGAGAAGATCCTGGAGCCGGGCGAGCGGCTGCGGCCCTGGCCGGTGGCCGGGACCACGGGCTACGACGTGCTCAACCAGCTCGACGGGATCCTGGTCGACAAGAGCCGGCGCGGGAAAATCGAGCGGCTCTACACCTGGGCCACGGGGTTCGACGAGCCCTACGGCTTCCAGCTCCGCGCCGCCAAGGCCGAGATCCTCGAGATCAGCTTCGCGAGCGAGCTGGAGGTGCTGACCACCGACCTCAAGGAGGTCGCCGACGCCGACCGGCGCACCCGCGACTTCACCGTCAACGCGCTCCGCCGGGCGCTGATCGAGATCATCGCGCGCTTCCCGACCTACCGGAGCTACCTGCCGTCGGATCTGGAGGAGGGCGAGGTCGAGCCCGAGGATGTCCGCCTGATCGAGGGCGCCGTCGCCAAGGCCAAGCGCTGGTCGAGCCTGCCGGACCGCTCGGTCCACGACTTCGCCGCCGACGTCCTGCTCGGTCGGGTCGAGACGGCGGGCCCCGGCCGGCCGGACCCGCGGGTGGTGCTGCGCTTCCGCCGCCGGTTCCAGCAGCTCACCGGCCCGGTCATGGCCAAGAGCCTGGAGGACACGCTGTTCTACCGCTACGCCTGTCTCCTCGGCCTCAACGAGGTCGGCGGCGATCCGGGCGAGTACGGGATCGACGCGGAGCACTTCCACGATCTGCAGATCGCCCGCGCCCGGGACTGGCCGAGCGCCATGATCACCACCGCGACCCACGACACCAAGCGGGGCGAGGATGCCCGCACGCGGCTGCTCGCCCTCTCGGAGATCCCCGAGGAATGGGCCAGGGCCTGGGACCTGTGGCAGCGGGTCGCCGGCCCGCACCTCGCCCGGATCGACGGCGAGCCGGCCCCGGACGCCAACGACCAGTGGATGTTCTTCCAGGCGATCCTGGGCGCCTGGCCGCTGGAGCTTCTGGAGCGGGACGAGGCCGGGGCGATCGCGGATTTCCGGGACCGGCTGATCGCCTACGGCGAGAAGGCCATGCGGGAGGGCAAGCGCCGGTCGAGCTGGGTCAACGTCGACGAGGTCTACGAGGGCGCGGTCAAGCGGCTGTTCACGGCGCTGATCGCCCCGGGCTCGGATTTCCTGAGCGCGCTCAGGCCCTTCGCCCGGCGTCTCGCCCATCTCGGCATGCTGGCGAGCCTCGGCCGGACGGTTCTGAAATGCACCCTGCCGGGCCTGCCCGACACCTACCAGGGCACCGAGATCTGGGACTTCTCCTTCGTCGACCCCGACAACCGCCGCCCGGTGGACTACCCGGCGCTGGAACGGATGCTGGAGGAGGGCGGGGCGCCCGCGGAGCTGCTGGGCCACTGGCCGGACGGGCGGGTCAAGCAGGCGACGCTGACGCGGCTCCTCGCCGAGCGGGCCGAGCGCCCGGACTTCTACGCCAGCGCCGCCTACGAGCCCGTCGCGGCCACCGGCGCCCGGGCCGACCACGTCATCGCCTACCGGCGGACCGACCCCGTCCAAGAGGGCGGCGACCTGTTCGTGGCGGTGCCGCGGCTGGTGGCGGGCTTCGTCGGGGACGCCGTCTGGTCGGGCGAGGCCTTCGCGGGCACCCGGGTCGACCTCGGGGCCGGCACCCGCTGGCGGGACCTCGCATCGGGGCGGGTGGTCCAGGGGGAGGGGGCCGATCTCGGCGCTCTCCTGCGCGACCTCCCCTACGCGGTGCTGCGGCGGGAACCGTGACCGCGCCGTCATCGCGAGCGGAGCGAGGCGACCCAGGGCAGCGCGACCTGGATCAGCGTGGCGCCGCTCGCAGAGACGGCGGCGGTCCGGGCGCGTCTTCCGGTGGCTCCTCCGCAGCCCTGTCACGCGACTCTGCTGAGACACGTCGGACCGGATCGCGCGGCACAGCCCGGCGGTTCGGGCGTTACGACACTGGGAACGGGAGCCGAGAGGCAGCATGAACGCACCGACCAAAGCCGCTGCGACGTCCGGGGCCGCGGCCGTCCTGCCGGCCGCGCTGGCCCCCCGGGCCGAGGGGCCGCGGATCTACAACCTGTTCCCGCTCCTGGTCGGGCGCGTCTCGGACTGGACGGCCGAGTTGCCGCGGATCGCCGCCCTCGGCTTCGACTGGGTCTACCTCAACCCGTTCCACCAGACCGGCGGCTCGCGGAGCCTCTACGCGGTCGCCGATCCCGAGCGCCTCGACGAGCGGTTCCGCGACCCCGACGGCACGCCCGACGACGAGCAGATCCGCCGCTTCTGCACCGCCGCCGCGGCGCTGGGCCTGTCGGTGATGACCGACCTCGTGATCAACCACACCGCCGACAACGCCCGGCTCGCCACCGAGCGGCCCGACCTGTTCATGAAGGAGCCCGACGGCTCGATCATGCACCCGGCCGCCGTCGACCCGGACGACCCGTCGATCCGCACCGTCTGGGGCGACCTGGCCGAGCTCGACTACCACACCCCCTCCGTCCGGGACGAACTCACCCGGATCTGGGGCGCCTACGTGGCGCATCTCCAGGGCCTCGGCGTGAAGGGCTTCCGGTGCGACGCCGCCTACAAGGTGCCACCGGAGACCTGGCGGGTGCTGATCGGGCAGGCCAAGAGCCAAGACCCCGCATGCCTGTTCGCCGCCGAGACCCTGGGCTGCACCTTCGAGGAGGCCCGGGCCACGGCCGGCGCCGGCTTCGACTACCTGTTCAACTCCTTCGCGTGGTGGGACCTGAGGAAGCCCTGGGCGCTCGAGCAGTACGAGCGCCTGCGGGTGCTGGCGCCCTCGATCGCCTTCCCCGAGAACCACGACATGACGCGGCTCGCCGCCGAGATCGGCGGCGGCCCGGAGGCGGTGGCGGCGCATCTGCGCACCCGCTACGCGCTCGCGGCCTTCTTCTCGGCCGGCGTCCTCATGCCGATCGGCTACGAGTGGGGCTACCGGCGGGCGCTGCACGTGGTCGAGACCACCCCGCGCGACCGCGAGAACGAGACCGGCATCGACATCTCCGGCTCCATTCGGGCGATCAACGCCCTGCGGGCGGAGCTGCCGGCCGCCAATGTCGAGGGCGCGCAGATCCGGATCTCGGCCCCCGACAGCGATCTGGTGGCGCTCGCCCGCTTCGACACCGGCCACCCGGCCTCGGCGCGGCACGGGTTGATCGTGCTCTACAACCCGACCGACCGGCCGGTGCCGGTCGAGGCCGGCGCGCTCGTCGCCCGCACCGGCGGGATGCTCGGCGCCTTCGTCGACCGGACCCCGGAGGCCGAGCCGATCGCGTTCCATCCCGGCAGCGCCATCGACCTGATGCCGGGCGAGTTGCGCATCCTCGCGGCCAGCGCCCAGGAGCTCGCCCGCCAGCCGGCGCGCGGCACCCCGGACGGGGAGGGAAGGGTGGTGATCGAGGCGGTCAGCCCCGAGATCGACGGCGGTCGCTCGGCGGTGAAGCGGATCGTCGGCGAGTCCCTGCGGGTCGAGGCCGACATCTTCTCCGACGGCCACGAGATCATCGACGCCGCGATCCTGTCGCGGGTCGCCGGCACCGAGGCGTCTGGAGGCGAGACTTGGCGCGAGGACCCGATGGTCTTCGTCGACAACGACCGCTGGGCCGGGCACTTCCCCCTGGAGCGGAACGCCCGCTACGAGTTCACCCTGATCGCGTGGCGCGACGCGTTCTCGTCCTGGGTGCGCGACACCCTGAAGAAGCGCGCCGCCGGCGTCGACGTCCGCTTGGAAACGATCGAGGGCGTGGCGCTCGTCGGGACCGCGGCCTCGCTCGCCCGGACCCGCGGCGGCCGCGACGCCGAGCGCCTCGCCGCGCTCGTGGCCGCGCTCGCCGCCGAGGAGACCGGCTCGGCCGCCCAGCTCGACCGGATCCTCGCCCCCGACGCGTCGAGCCTCGTGCGCCGGAACGCCGAGCGGGTGAACCTGACCCGCTATCCGGTGACCCTGCCGGTGATCGCCGACCGCCTCGCGGCCCGGTTCTCCGCCTGGTACGAGATCTTCCCGCGCTCCCAGTCGATGGACGTGAACCGCCACGGCACCTTCGACGACGTCATCCGGCGCCTGCCCGAGATCCGCGAGCTCGGCTTCGACGTTCTCTACTTCACGCCGATCCACCCCGTGGGTCGGACCAACCGCAAGGGGAAGAACAACACCCTCAAGGCCGAGCCCGGCGATGTCGGCTCGGTCTACGCGGTGGGCGCCGAGGAGGGCGGCCACGAGGCCGTGCATCCCGACCTCGGCACGCTCGCGGATTTCGAGCGGCTGGTCGCGGCGAGCCACGCCTACGGCATGGAGATCGCCCTCGACTTCGCGATCCAGTGCTCGCCGGACCATCCCTGGATCAAGAACCACCCGGAATGGTTCGAGTGGCGCCCCGACGGCACCCTGAAATTCGCCGAGAACCCGCCGAAGAAGTACGAGGACATCTCGAACGTCCACTTCTACGGGGGCGCCCTGCCCTCGCTCTGGATCGAGCTGCGCGACATCCTGCTCGGCTGGTGCGCGCGCGGTGTGCGCATCTTCCGGGTCGACAACCCGCACACCAAGCCGATCCCGTTCTGGGAATGGGTGATCGGCGAGGTCAACGGCCGCTACCCGGACGCGATCTTCCTCGCCGAGGCCTTCACCCGGCCGAAGATGATGAAGAAGCTCGCCAAGGCCGGCTACCAGCAGAGCTACACCTACTTCACGTGGCGCAACACCAAGCAGGAGCTCACCGACTACGCCCTGGAGCTGGCCGGCGAGATGGGCGAGTACTACCGCCCGAACTTCTTCGCCAACACGCCCGACATCAACCCGTACTTCCTCCAGACCAGCGGGCGGGCGGGGTTCGTCATCCGCGGCACGCTCGCCGCGACCCTGTCGTCGGTCTACGGCATCTACAACGGCTTCGAGCTGTGCGAGGCCGCGCCGTACCCGGGCAAGGAGGAGTATCTCAACTCCGAGAAATACGAGCTGAAGGCCTGGGACTACGACCGGCCGGGCAACATCCGCGAGCACATCGTCAAGCTCAACAGGATCCGGCGCGAGAATCCCGCTCTCTGGGATTTCCGCAACGTGACCTTCACGGGCGCCTGGAACGACAACATCATCGCCTACGCCAAGGCGACGCCGGAGCGCGACAACTGCGTCTTCACCATGGTCAACCTCGACCCGAAGAACCGCCAGGAATGCACCTACGAGGTGCCGCTCTGGCTGTTCGGCCTGCCCGACGACGGCGCCGTCGAGGTCGAGGACCTGCTCCAGGGCTACACGTTCGAGTTGCGCGGCAAGACCCACCGCATCGCCCTCGATCCGGCCGAGCGATCCTGCGTGATCTGGCGCCTCCGGGCGCCGCGGCGGGTTGCGGGCTGAGGCCGCGCGTGGCACTCGGCCATGGCCCTTGAATGCGGCGGCGGGAATTCCCGCCGCCGACCCTCGCACCCGCGCGGCGGCCCGCCGCCCGCGCCCCGGCCGGGTCCCCCGCCGGTCCCGTCAGACTCGACCGATGAGGCAGCGACGCGATGATCGATCGCAGCGACCCGCAATGGTACCGTGACGCCATCATCTACCAGATCCACGTCAAGTCGTTCTTCGACTCGAACAACGACGGGATCGGGGATTTCGAGGGCCTGACCCAGCGCCTCGACTACGTGCGCGATCTCGGCGTGACGGCGATCTGGCTGATGCCGTTCTATCCCTCGCCGCTGCGCGACGACGGCTACGACATCGCCGATTACCGGGACATCAACCCGTCCTACGGGACCATGGAGGACTTCAAGGCCTTCGTGGAGGCGGCGCACGAGCGCGGTCTGCGGGTCATCACCGAGCTCGTCATCAACCACACCTCGGACCAGCACCCCTGGTTCCAGGCCGCCCGCGAGGCCCCTCCCGGCTCGCCCGAGCGCGACTTCTACGTCTGGTCGGACACCGACGAGCCGTACAAGGACACGCGGATCATCTTCCTCGACACCGAGGCGTCGAACTGGACCTGGGACCCGGTCGCCAAGCAGTATTTCTGGCACCGGTTCTACAGTCACCAGCCGGATCTCAACTTCGACAACCCGAAGGTGCTGGAAGCGGTCATCGACGTGATGCGCTACTGGCTCGACATGGGCGTCGACGGCCTGCGGCTCGACGCGATCCCCTACCTGATCGAGCGCGACGGCACGAACTGCGAGAACCTCGCCGAGACCCACGACGTCATCAAGGCGATCCGCGCCGCGCTGGACGCGAGCTACCCCGACCGGATGCTGCTCGCCGAGGCCAACCAGTGGCCCGAGGAGACCGCGCAGTATTTCGGCGACGGCGACGAGTGCCACATGGCGTTCCATTTCCCGCTGATGCCGCGGATGTACATGGCGATCGCCCGGGAGGACCGGCACCCGATCACCGACATCATGCGCCAGACCCCGGAGATCCCGGAGGGCTGCCAGTGGGCGATCTTCCTGCGCAACCACGACGAGCTGACGCTCGAGATGGTCACGGCCGAGGAGCGTGACTACCTCTGGTCGTTCTACGCCGCCGAGCGGCGCGCCCGGATCAACCTCGGCATCCGCCGACGCCTCGCGCCGCTCCTCGAGAACGACCGGCGCAAGATCGAGCTGATGAAGTCCCTCGTCCTGTCGATGCCCGGCACGCCGGTGCTCTACTACGGCGACGAGGTCGGCATGGGCGACAACATCTACCTCGGCGACCGCGACGGCGTGCGCACGCCGATGCAGTGGTCGCCCGACCGCAACGGCGGCTTCTCGCGGGCGAATCCCCAGAAGCTGTTCCTGCCGGCGATCCAGGACCCGATCTACGGGTTCGACGCGATCAACGTCGAGGCGCAGACCCAGGCCCAGACGAGCCTGCTGAACTGGACGCGGCGCATGATCGCGATCCGCAACAACAGCGTCGCGCTGGGGCGCGGCACCATCCAGTTCCTGTACCCGTCGAACCGGAAGGTGCTCGCCTGGATCCGCGAGCACGAGGACGAGCGGATCCTGTGCGTGGCGAACCTGTCGCGCGCGCCGCAGGCGGTGCAGCTCGACCTGTCGGAGCTGCGCACCGCGGTGCCGATCGAGCTGACCGGTGGCACCGAGTTCCCGCCGATCGGCGACCTGCCCTACCTGCTGACCCTGCCGTCCTACGGCTTCTACTGGTTCTCCTTGAGCGCCGCCCGGTCGGGGGTGATCGGCCCGCAGCAGGAGCCGCCCGAGCTGTTCACCCTCGTGCTCACCGGCGGGATCGAGACCCTGATGAGCGGGCGCGAGCGCGTCGCCTTCGAGCGCACCGTGGTGCCGCCGTTCCTGACGAGCCGGCGCTGGTTCGGCGCCAAGGGCTCGCGGATCAAGGCCACGAAGGTCGTCGACTGCGCCGCCCTGAAGGACGTCGACGGCAGCGCGCGCTTCCTGCTGCCGCGGCTGCAGGTGCAGCTCGCCAGCGGCGAGACCCAGGAATACTTCGTGCCCGTGGGCGTCGAGGAGGGCCGCGAGGACGAGACCCTCATGCCCTTCGCGGTGGCGCGGGTGCGCCGGGGGCCGCGCACCGGCCTGCTCTACGGGGCGGCCGGCTCCAACGACTTCGCCGCCTGCCTGATCGACGACATGCGGCAGGCCCGCGAGATCCCCACGGAGACCGGGCGGCTCGTCTTCGCCGTCACCTCGGCCTTCGACCCGGACGTCACGGTCGACGTGGCCGACATCCGCCGGCTCTCGGGCGAGCAGAGCAACACCTCGATCGCCATCGGCTCGAAGATGATGCTCAAGCTGCTGCGCCGCCTGCAGCCGGGCCTGCATCCCGAGATCGAGGTCGGCCGCTTCCTCACCGAGCAGGCGGGGTTCTCGAACACCCCCGCCCTGCTCGGCACCCTGGAGCACGTCGCCGAGGACGGCACCCGGACCGCCCTGGCGGTCCTGCAGAAGTTCGTGATGAACCAGGGCGACGCCTGGACCCTGATGCTGGAGGGCCTGCGCCGGGACTTCGAGACCGTGGTGCTCACGCCCGAGAGCGAGGCCGCGACCCCCGAGGAGGCGTTCCAGGCCCACCGGCCCTGGGCCGACCTGCTCGGCCGGCGCACCGCCGAGCTGCACGCGGCGCTCGCCATCGAGACCGACGACCCGGCCTTCGCGGCCGAGCCGTTCACCGGGGACGACCTCGCCGTGCTGGCGCGCGACGCCCGCCACCAGGCCGAGCGCGCCTTCCGGGCGCTCAAGGGCCTCGCCGACCGCGGCCTCGACGCCGGCAAGCCGGCCTGCGCGGAGCTCGGCCAGCGCCGGGGCGAGGTCGAGGCGCTGATCGCCGCGCTCACCGAAGCGCCGGTCCGGGGCGCCCACAAGACCCGCATCCACGGCGACTACCACCTGGGCCAGGTGCTGGTCGCCGAGAACGACCTGATCATCGTCGACTTCGAGGGCGAGCCCTCGCGCCCGGCCGACGAGCGCCGGGCCAAGTCGATGCCCCTGCGGGACGTCGCCGGGCTGATGCGCTCCTTCGCGTACGGCGCCGAGACGGTGATCCGGGAGATCACCGCACGGTTCGCCGATTCGGAGGAGCGGGCGCGGGACGCGGCGACCGCGTGGCGCGGCATGATCGAGGCGGCGTTCCTCGCCGGCTACGAGACCGCGGTCGAGGGCTCCCGGGCGGCGGTGACCGATCCGGAGAGCCGGACCCGTCTGCTGCGCCTCTGCCTGCTGACCAAGGCGCTCTACGAGGTCGACTACGAGGCCAACAACCGGCCGGACTGGATCGAAATCCCCGCCCGTGGGGTTCTCACCATTCTGGACACGGACGGACACGAGCCCGGAGCATCTGAATGACGGCGATCGACGAGACCTTCGCACGACGGGCCGACCCGGGCGCGGGGACGGCGCGGACCGCGGATGTCCCGGGCTCCGGCGCCGCGCAGCCGCCGAGCGTCCACCCGGACGCGATCGCCGCGCTGATGGCCGCCAACCACGGCGACCCCTTCGCGGTGCTCGGGCCCCACCGGGTCGGGCCGAAGGCCTGGGAGGTGCGCGCCGTGCTGCCCGAGGCGCGGGCCGCCACCCTGGTGATGGACGGCCGCACCGCGCCCTTCGAGAAGCGCCATCCGGACGGGTTCTGGGTCGCGAAGGCCGAGGGCGAGCACCGGCCCCTCTACGAGATCGAGGTCGAGTCCTGGGACGGGACGAAGCGCCGCCGCTACGACCCCTACGGCTTCGGCTCCTCGATCGAGCAGTACGACGTGGCGGCGCTCCGCGAGGTCGGCACCAACCTCGTCTACCGGATGCTCGGCGCGCAGTCGGGGCAGCTCGACGGCATCGACGGCTTCCGCTTCGCCGTCTGGGCGCCCAACGCCCGCAAGGTCAGCGTCGTCGGCGACTTCAACGACTGGGACGGGCGGCGCCACCCGATGCGCCTCTGGCAGGACGGCGGCATCTGGGAGCTGTTCGTGCCGGGCCTCAAGTCCGGCGTGCGCTACAAGTTCGAGATCCGCGGCCCCGACGGATCCCTGGTCCCGCTCAAGGCCGACCCGGTCGCCTTCGCGGCCCAGCACCCGCCGGAGACCGCCTCGGTCACCCACGGGACGGGCGACTTCGACTGGCGCGATTCCGGCTGGATGAGCACCCGCGGCGCCAAGGACCCGCGCCACGCGGCGATCTCGATCTACGAGGTCCATCTCGGCTCCTGGGCGCGGGTGCCCGAGGAGGGCAACCGCTACCTCACCTACAAGGAACTCGGCGACCGGCTGATCCCCTACGTCAAGGATCTGGGCTTCACCCATATCGAGATGCTGCCGATCACCGAGTTCCCGTTCGACGGGTCCTGGGGCTACCAGCCGGTCTCGCTCTTCGCGCCGACGAGCCGCTTCGGAAGCCCTGAGGACTTCGCGGCCTTCGTGGACGCGGCCCACGAGGCCGGCATCGGCGTGCTGCTCGACTGGGTGCCGGGCCACTTCCCGCTCGACGCCCACGGGCTCGGCCTGTTCGACGGCACCCACCTCTACGAGCACGCCGACCCGCGCCAGGGCTTCCACCAGGACTGGGGCACCTACATTTACAATTTCGGGCGGACCGAGGTCGCGACGTTCCTCGCCGCCAACGCCCGGTTCTGGCTGGAGCACTACCACCTCGACGGCCTGCGCGTGGACGCCGTGGCGTCGATGCTCTACCTCGACTACTCGCGCCGCCAGGGCGAGTGGATCCCGAACCGCTACGGCGGCAACGAGAACCTCGACGCCATCGACTTCCTGCGCAAGACCAACGAGGCGACCTACAGCCACGCCCCGGGGACGATCACGGTGGCGGAGGAATCGACCTCCTGGCCGGGCGTCTCGCACCCGACCTACACGGGCGGCCTCGGCTTCGGCTTCAAGTGGAACATGGGCTGGATGCACGACACCCTGCATTTCATGCAGGAGGATCCGATCCATCGCCGCTACCACCACCACAACCTGACCTTCGGGCTGCTCTACGCCTTCTCGGAGAATTTCATCCTGCCGCTCTCCCACGACGAGGTCGTGCACGGGAAGGGCTCGCTGCTCGGCAAGATGCCGGGCGACCGCTGGCAGAAATTCGCGAATCTCCGGGCCTATTACGGCTTCATGTGGGGGCATCCCGGCAAGAAGCTGCTGTTCATGGGCGGCGAGTTCGGCCAGGAGCGGGAGTGGAACCACGACAACAGCCTGGACTGGCACCTCCTGGACGATCCCCTGCACAAGGGCGTCCAGAGCGTGATCCGCGACCTGAACCGGCTCTACGTCTCGACCCCGGCCCTCTACGGCCGCGACGTCGAGCATACCGGCTTCCAGTGGCTGGTGGCGGACGACCAGGACAACAGCGTCATCGCCTGGGCCCGCAAGGGTGCCAAGCCCGGCGAGGTGGCGATCGTGGTGTCGAACTTCACGCCGGTGCCGCGCGAGGGCTACCGGATCGGCGTGCCGCAGGCGGGTTTCTATCGCGAGGCGTTCAACTCGGATGCCGGGGTCTACGGTGGGTCCAACCTGGGCAACCAGGGCGGCCGCCACACCGACGATCAGGCGAGCCACGGCCAGGGTCAGAGCCTGTCGCTGACCCTGCCGCCGCTCGCCACGATGATCTTCCTGCTGGAGGGGTGAGGAGACTTTCGCCTTCGCCCAGGCGTCACCGCGTCGTCCCGGGGCCGCGCAGCGGAGCCCGGGATCCAGGCCCGCCGGCGGTCAAGGTCCGCACCGACGGCGGTCCGGGTTGCCCCCCTCCGGCATATCCGTCCGGGTCCGGCTGCGACGCCCCGGGACGACGGGCGCGGTGAAGCGGCGCGAGGGGAAGCGCCCGCGCCGTTGGCAGAGATGATCTGACCCGACCGGACCTCCCCGCCCCGCAGGGGGGCCCGCGAGAAATCCCTACGCCGCCCGCCAGCGCAGCCCGACGCTGTTGCCGATGGCCCGGCCGTAGAGCCCGGCATAGTCCTCGGCGGCCCGGTCCCAGCCGAAATGGGCCGCCATGGCCCGCCGCCGCATGGCGTTGAGGCGCTTCTTCTGGCCGAAGGCCTCCAGCGCCCGCCGCACCGCCGCCCCGAAGGAGGCGGCCGAGGCCTCCCCGAAGGTGAAGCCCGTCACGCCGTCCTCGACCGTGTCGGCGAGGCCGCCGGTCCGGCGCACGATCGGCAGGGAGCCGAAGCGCTGCGCGTACATCTGGGCGAGGCCGCAAGGCTCGAAGCGCGAGGGCATCAGCAGGAAGTCGCTGCCGGCGAACATCCGCCGGGCCTGCGCCTCCTCGAAGCCGACATGCACGCCGACCGCGTCGGGATGGCGCTGGGCGAGGCCGCGGAGCGCCTGCTCGAACCGGCCCTCGCCCTGGCCGATCACCACGAGCTGGCCGCCCCCGGCCACGATGGTCTCGGCCGCCTGCAGGCTCAGGTCGATGCCCTTCTGGTGCACGAGGCGCGACACGATGGCGAAGAGCGGCCCGCGGGAGACCGCGAGGCCGAATTGCTGGCGCACCGCCTCGGTGTTGGCGCGCTTGCCCTTCCAGTCGTCGATCTCGAAGCGCGTGGCGAGGTGCGGGTCGGTGGTCGGATCCCAGGTCTCGTCGATGCCGTTCAGGATGCCGGCGAGCCGGCCCTGGCCGGCACGGGTGCGCAGCAGCCCGTCGAGGCCGCAGCCCAGCTCGGGCGTCTGGATCTCCCGGGCGTAGGTCTCGCTCACCGTGGTGACCTGCGAGGCGTAGAAGATGCCGGCCTTCAGGAAGGAGAGCTGTCCGTAGAACTCGGCGCCGTCGACCTGGAAGGCCGAGTCCGGCACGCCGAGCCGGGGCAGGGCGTCCCGGGGAAACAGGCCCTGGTAGGCGAGGTTGTGGATGGTCAGCACGCTCGGGACCCGCCGGCCGCGCCACGCGAGATAGGCCGGCGCCAGGGCCGCCTGCCAGTCGTTGAGGTGCAGGATGTCGGCCGCCCAGTCGGGATCGGCGCCGGTGGCGAGGTCCGCCGCCGCGAGGCTGAGGCGGGCGAAGCGCAGGTCGTTGTCGCCGAAATCGCCGTGCTGGTCGCCGTAGGGCGTGCCGTCGCGCTCGTAGAGGTCGGGGCTGAGCAGGACGTAGATCCGCAGGCCGTCGGCCGCCTCGACCAGGCCGAGGTCGCAGGCGGGAATGCCCGCGAAGCCCTCGAGGCGGGCGACGACCGGGATCTCCGGGAAGGCGGCCCGGACCTGCCGGTAGCCCGGGATCAGGACGCGGATGTCGTAGTGCGGGACCAGGGCCCGGGGCAGGGCGGCCGAGACCTCGCCGAGGCCACCGGTCTTCACGAAATCCGCCATCTCGGGCGTCGCGTAGAGGATGCGGCGGCGCAGCGAGGCCGGCCGGGCCGGAACCGGTACGGGACCGACGCCGTTCCCCTCGCCGGACGACCACTCGGCGAAGGGACCACCACGGCGCGCATCGAGCATCAGCATTGATCCTGGCCGGGCGGAATGCCCCGGTCTGGCAGTCGACCGGGCAGGCACGGCTGTCACGATCTCAACCACGGCCAATGCTCCTTCGCCGCGACGGTTCCGTTGCGACGCACAAAATAGGCCACCGTGGTGATTAAGCGTCACTTACCTATGTGGCATCGCAGCGAGAAATCGCGCCGCCACGGCGGATTTCGGCCGCTGGATACAGATCTTCGGCCCGGAACGACGGCGCCCGGCGTAACCGGACGGGTCCCGCTCGTCCGTCTTCGACCGATCGGCGGTGCCCGCCGAGCCCCTGATTCGGTCCCCGGCCTGACGGGTGCCGGAGCCGGGGCGGCCTCGCGTCACCCGGCGCGGCGCAGAATCACCCCCTCGGCGGGCTCCAGCGCGAGGGTGAGGCCGGCCGGCTCGCCCGCGCGCCCCGGACGGGTCGAGAGCAGCACGGTCCAGGCCCCCTCGGGCAGCGGCAGGTCCTGCGACGCCGCGCCGAAATTCAGCAGCACGCGCAGGACGGCCCCGTCGGCGAAGCGCTCGTAGGCGAACACCTCGGCGATCCCGAGCGGCACCTCGCGGTAGCCGCCCACGGCGAGCGCCGCGTGGTCGCGGCGCAGGGCGAGCAGCCGCCGGTGCAGGGTGAGCATCGAGCCCGGATCCGAGCGCTGGCTCTCGACGTTGCAGGCTGCCCAATCCGCCGCCAGCGGCAGCCAGGGCTCGGCGGTGGAGAAGCCGGCCTGGGGACTGTCGTCCCACTGCATCGGCGTGCGCTCCGGGTCGCGGCCGTGCCCGGGCTCGTTGTGCTCCCAGGGATCCCGGGCGCGGTCGGGCGGGATCGGCACGTGGCCGAGCCCGATCTCGTCGCCGTAGTAGAGGGTCGGCGTGCCCCGCAGGGTCAGCAGCAGCATCGCGGCGATGCGGGCCTGGGCCGGCCCGACCCGGGCGGCGATGCGCGGCTGGTCGTGGTTGCCCAGCACCCAGTTCGGCCAGCCGCCCTCGGGCAGGGCCGCCTCGTACTGCGCCACGAGGTCGGCCACCGCGTCGGCCCGCCACGGGGTCTGGATCAGCTGGAAATTGAACGGCAGGTCGGCCCCGGTCAGGTCCGGGCCGTAATAGGCGACCAGCCGCTCCACCGGCAGGTAGATCTCGCCGATCAGCACGCGCTCGCCGTACTGGCGCAGCACCGCCCGCATCCCGGCGATCACGTCGAAGATCTCGGGCCGGTCGGCGGAGTAGACCTGGGTGAAGCGGTTGATCTCGGGCGAGCCCGGCGCGTAGTCGGGATTGGCCGGGTTGTCGCGGAATCCCGCATCCTTCATCAGGTGCCAGATCACGTCGACCCGGAACCCGTCGACTCCGCGCTCCAGCCAGAAGCGGAGCACGTCGTGCATGGCCGCCCGCACCGCGGGGTTGCGCCAGTTCAGGTCCGGCTGCTCCGCCAGGAAGGCGTGGTAGTAGTACTGGCCGGTGGTCTCATCCAGCGTCCAGGCCGGGCCGCCGAAATTCGACAGCCAGTTGTTGGGCGGGCCGCCGCCGGGCGCCGGGTCGCGCCAGATGTACCAGTCCCGCTTCGGGCTCGCGCGCGACGACCGGCTCTCGGAGAACCAGGGATGCGCGATCGAGGAGTGGTTCGGCACGAAGTCGAGGATCACCTTCAGCCGACGCCGATGGGCCTCCGCCACGAGGGCGTCGAAATCGGCCAGCGTGCCGAACAGCGGGTCGATCCCGCAGTAATCCGCCACGTCGTAGCCGAAATCGGCCATGGGCGAGGGGTAGACCGGCGAGATCCACACGGCGTCGACCCCTAGCCATGCGAGGTAGTCCAGCCGCGCCGTGATGCCCGGCAGGTCGCCGACACCGTCGCCGTTCGTGTCCTGAAAGGAGCGCGGATAGACTTGGTAGACGGTCCCGCGCTTCCACCAGACGGTGTCGGTCATGCTGCGCCCCTCGCATCGGCGGCCCACGCTTAACCGCTGACCCGCGCCCTGGCGACCGGCGATGGATGCGCCGAGAGCGCGCGTTGCGCGCGAAACGCCCCGACGCGGCGTCGCCCAGGGAATGGCTGCGGCCCCCAAAACCTGTGCGCATGCCCTTCACGCAGGGCGACGCCGCGCGGCTGTGCCTGGAATGTCACGCCGCCCTGCCATATCTCCTCCGGCGTGCCCGTGCGCTCCGCCGGAGCGGCGCTGCCACGACTTCGCCGGAAGCCGACCGCATCGTCGGACGCTTCGGGGCACGGATCGCCCGTCCGTTCATGCGGCGGCAATCCATCAAAAGAGATAATCCGCCCACGATACCCCCGGCGCTAGAATCCGGGGCGACGACTTTGGGGGACCCGCACGTGTTGAACGATGTTCTGACCCGGCCTGTGCCACAAGATGTCTCGCGCGACGAGCGCGCAACCGAGGCGCCCGCCCCGGCCGCCTGGACCGCCCCGGTGCTGTCCGGGAGCGGCGACGCGGTGGTGGACCTGCGCGAGGCGATCCGCGCCAAGCTCACCTTCACGCTCGGCCGCACGCCCGAGACCGCCCGCCCGCGCGACTGGTTCGCCGCGACGGCGCTGGCCCTGCGCGAGCGGATCGTGGCCGCCGCGCTGGCCTCCGAGCGGAGCGTGCCGAACAAGCGCGTCTACTACCTGTCGCTGGAATTCCTGATCGGCCGGCTGATGTCGGACGCGCTGAACAATCTCGGCCTCACCGAGACGACCCGCGGCGCGCTCCGGGAGCTCGGGATCGATCTCGACGCCGTGCAGGACGCTGAGCCCGACGCGGCGCTGGGCAATGGCGGCCTCGGGCGGCTCGCCGCCTGCTTCATGGAGAGCATGGCCAGCATCGGCATCCCGGCCATGGGCTACGGCATCCGCTACGACCACGGCCTGTTCCGCCAGTCCTTCGAGGACGGCTGGCAGCGCGAGGCGCCGGAGACCTGGCTGGCCGAGGGCAACCCCTGGGAGTTCGCCCGGCCCGAGGCGACCTACGCGATCGGGTTCGGCGGCACCGTCACGCTGTCCTCGCCGGAGGAGGGCGTGATCCGGCGCCACTGGCAGCCGGCCGAGACCGTGCGGGCGGTGGCCCACGACGTGCCGGTGGTCGGCTGGCGCGGCCGCCACGTCAACGGCCTGCGCCTCTGGAAGGCCGAGGCCGGCGAGCCCGTCGACCTCGCCCGCTTCAACGGCGGCGACCACGTCGGCGCGGTCGCGGCGCGGATGCGCGCCGAGGCGATCTCGCGGGTGCTCTACCCGAGCGATTCCTCGGCCGAGGGCCAAGAGCTGCGCCTCCGCCAGGAATACTTCTTCACCGCGGCCTCGATCCAGGATCTCGTGGCCCGCCACGTGGCCGAGCGCGGCGACGTCCGGTCCCTGCCGGACCACGCGGCGATCCAGCTCAACGACACGCACCCGGCCATCGCGGTGCCGGAGCTGATGCGCGTCCTCCTCGACGTCTACGGCCTCTCCTGGGAGGACGCGTGGCACGTCACCACGCACACGCTGCACTACACGAACCACACCCTCCTGCCCGAGGCCCTGGAGACCTGGCCGGTGGAGCTGATGGAGCGGCTGCTGCCGCGCCACATGCAGATCATCTACCTGATCAACTGGATGCACCTGGAGGAGCAGGCCAAGCACGGCCGCCAGGGATCGGCGGATGCCGCCGCCTACCTCGCGTCGATCTCGCTGATCGACGAGTCGCACGGGCGGCGGGTGCGGATGGGGCACCTCGCCTTCCACGGCGCGCGCCGGGTCAACGGCGTCTCGGCCCTGCACACGGACCTGATGCGCTCGACGGTCTTCTCCGACCTGCACGCGCTGGATCCGGACAAGATCGTCAACAAGACCAACGGTATCACCTTCCGCCGCTGGTTCCACAACGCCAATCCCGGCCTCACCCGGCTCGCCGTGGAGACGGTGGGCGCGGGCGTGCTCGACAATCCCGAGCTGCTCCGGGGCCTGGAGGCCCACGCCGAGGACCCGGCCTTCGTGGCGCGCTACGCGGCCGTGCGCCGGGAGCGCAAGGAGGCCCTGGCGGCGATCATCGCCGAGCGCACCGGCATCGACGTCGATCCGGCCGCTTTGTTCGACATCCAGGTCAAGCGCATCCACGAGTACAAGCGCCAGCTCCTCAACGTGGTCGAGACCGTGGCGCTCTACCAGGCGATCAAGGCCGAGCCGCACCGGGACTGGACGCCCCGGGTGAAGATCTTCGCCGGCAAGGCGGCGCCGAGCTACGTCCAGGCCAAGCTGATCATCAAGCTCGCCTGCGACGTCGCCAAGGCGGTGAACGACGATCCCGAGGTCGCGGACCGGCTGAAGGTGGTGTTCCTGCCGAACTACTCGGTGAGCCTCGCCGAATCGATCATCCCGGCCGCCGACCTGTCCGAGCAGATCTCCACCGCCGGCATGGAGGCCTCGGGCACCGGCAATATGAAGTTCGCCCTCAACGGCGCGCTCACGGTGGGGACCCTCGACGGCGCCAACATCGAGATCCGCGACCATGTCGGGGCGGACAACATCTTCATCTTCGGCCTGGAGGCCGACGGCGTCCGCGCCCGGCAGGCCGAGCCGGACTACGCGGCCCGGGCGATCCAGGCCTCGCCGCGGCTGGCCGCCGCCCTCGACATGATCGCCTCGGGACGGTTCTCGCCGGAGGAGCCGGGCCGGTTCCGGCCGCTCACCGACGACCTGCGCCGGCGCGACCAGTACCTGCTCACTGCCGATTTCGACGATTACTGGCGGGTGCAGCGGTCGATCGACGCCGCGTGGCGCGATCCCCGCGGCTGGTGGGCGAAGGCGATCCGCAACACCGCCCGCATGGCGTGGTTCTCCTCCGATCGCGCCATGCGCGAGTACGCCGAGGAGATCTGGCGGGTCCGCCTGGGCTGAGGCGCCACCGGCCCGCTCCCGCGCGGGAGCGGGCCTGCGCCGCCCTCAGGCCGCGCGCACGCCGTCCAGGAACCGCTCCACCTCCGCCGCGAGCCCCTCGGACTGACGGGACAGGGCGGTGGCGGCCGTGAGCACGTGGTCGGCCGCGACCCCCGTCCGATCGGAGGCCTCGGCCACCCCGGCGATGGTGCCGGTGACCTCCGCGGCGCCCCGCGTCGCCTCGGCGACGGTGCGCACGATCTCCCGGGTCGCGGCGCCCTGCTCCTCCACGGCCGCGGCGATCGCGATCGCCACCCCGTTGATCTCGCGGATCCGGTCGATGATCGCGCCGATGGCGCCGACCGCGGATCCGGTCACGCCCTGAATCCGGCCGATCTGCGCGGCGATCCCGTCGGTCGCCCGCGCGGTCTTCTCGGCCAGGGCCTTCACCTCGCCCGCCACGACCGCGAAGCCGCGGCCGGCTTCGCCGGCCCGCGCCGCCTCGATGGTGGCGTTGAGGGCCAGCAGGTTGGTCTGCTCGGCGATGGACGCGATCAGCCGCACCACCTCGCCGATCTCGGAGGCCGCCTGCCGCAGCTCGGCCACGAGCCCGGCGGTCTGGTCGGCCTCGCCGACCGCCTGCTGGGCGAGCGCGGACGAGCCGCCCGCCTGACGGCCGATCGCCTGGATGGCGCTGCCGAGCCGCTCGGTCGCGGCCGCCACCGCGCCGATGTTGACCGCCGCCGCCTCGGCCGCCAGCGCCACCGCGCCGGACTGGCTGGCCGTCTCCTGGGCGGTCGCGGTCATCTGGTGGGCGGTGCCCTCGAGTTCGCCCGCGGCGGTCGAGACCCGGTCCACGATCCTGGCCACAGCCGCCTCGAAGGTCCGGGCGAGGCCCATCGTGGCGTCCTTGCGGGCCGCGGCCGCGGCGGCGTCCGCGCGCCGCCGGCCCTCGGCTTCCGCCTCGGCGTTGCGGATGATCAAGCTCCGGATCGCCTCGACCGCCCGGCCGACCGCTCCGATCTCGTCGCCGCGCCGCGCCTCCGCGATCGTGGCGGCGCCGTCGCCCTGCGCCACGCGCCGCAGCGCGGCGACGAGGCGGTGGAGCGGCCGCGTGACACCGACCACGACGATGGCCGCGGAGAGTCCCAGGGCGACGAGCAGGCCCGCCACCGTGGCGCCGATCAGGACCGTCCGGGCCTGCTCGGCCCCCTGCTGCGTGGCGATCTTCGCCTCGCCGAGGCGGGCCGCCGCCGCCGCCTCGTACGCCTGGGCCGCGCGATCGAACTGCGCCCGGACCTCCCGGCTGGCGACCACGCCGACCTGGATCGCCGCCGGCCGGTCATTCCGGAGCGCGAGGTAATTGGAGCGGTCGAGCAGGTCGAAATAGTCCCGGGCGACGGTGCCGATCTGGCGCTGCAGCGCCGCGATCTCAGCGCGCCGCGAGCCCTGTTCCAGCGTCTCGATGCCGTCGGCCACGGCCTTGACGGAGGCGTCGTAGCGCTTGCGGAAGAGGGGGATGTCGCCTTTCGGCTCGCCGATGATGAGATTGCGGTTCATGAGCGCCGCATCGACGAATTTTTCGCGGACACGTGAGAAGATCTCGAGCCTCGCGAAATAGTAATCCACCAAAAATCTATCTCTCTCCTCGATCGCTCTGAGTTCTCTGAGCGAGTACGCGGCAGAGGCGGCGCACACGATCACCATGAACAAGAGCGGCGCGGACATTTTTACATGCAGGTTCGCATCGCGCAGGATCCGCATTCCGTTCGATCTCCGCCGGCGTCACCGGCACAGCTTATCACACGCCGCGAAGAGGAATCCACGATCGATCACATCACTCTTCGCCCGCACGAGGACACGAACCGATACAGAAACTGAATTGATAAGTATAGAAATCGAGAAATTGAATGCCATAAAGGTGCGTTATTCAAACGCTCGTGCCTGCATGACTATGCCCGAACGGGGCCGGGGTCAGGCGCCTCGGACGAGCCCGAGCCGCAATCCGACGCGGCGCAGGCCGCGCCGCAGCCGGTGAAGCTGGCGCGCGGCGCGCGGCGCGAGGCCGAGTCTGCGCCGGCAGACGACGTGCGACACGCGCCCGATCCGCGGGCCCGGATCCGGCGCGCCCTTGCGCAGGACGATGTCCGGGCGCTCCGCCGACTGCGCGATCGTCAGCGCGCGCGCCGCCGGGAGAGTCACGCTGCGGAACATCGCGCGCGTGTAGTAGGAGAACGCGTCGTAGGCGACGAGGGTCCGCGCCCGCCCGGTCGCCGGGTCCTCGACCGTCAGCGTGCCCGCCCGCGGCCCGTAGGTCACGAGGAGCCCGATCACGTCGCGGGGGCGCCCCAGGGGAACGGCGACGCGCGTGCCCTCCGGGATCTCCAGGAAGTCCAGCGGGATGCCGTTGCGGCGCAGGGCGAACCCGCAGGTCAGGCCGGGCAGGGCGCGCAGCGGCAGGGCCTCGAACCGGCCCGGCAGGGTCCGGAACCGCTCGATATAGGCCCGCCCCGGCGGCGGTGCGCGCAGGAAGCTGTAGACCAGGGTGCCGTAGAGGTCGGCGCCCGCCGGCGTGACGTGGGTCGCGTCCTTCAGCAGGTAGGTGATGTCGCCCGCGCCCGCGGCCGCCACCGGAGCGGCGATGTCGAGATAGGGGATCCCGTAGAGGGCGCGGTACTCCGCCAGCAGGCCGGCGACGGGCTCGGCCGCGTAGTCGACGCCGCCCTGGTGGAGGTTGAGGAAAGCGACGGGCAGGTCCCGCCGGGCGGTCGCCGCGAGGATGTCGTCGAGATAGGCCCGCATCGTCGCGCCGTCGAAGTAGCGGACGTTGCCGGTGAACAGCTCGAGGAGGACGCGGTCGCAGGGGATCGCGTCCAGGATCTCGTCGATCAGCGCGGCGATGGAGGGCAGGGAATGGCCGCCCCAGCCGCTGCGGAGGAACGTGACCGGGCGCCCCTCGGCCTCGGCCAGGGCGTTGGCCCGCTCGACGTAGCCCGGCAGCTCCGTGACGCTGTAGCCGAGGCAGAGGACGCGGACCATCGGGGCTCGGATCGGGCTCAGGATCGGCCCCGTGCGGCCGGCCCGGCGCCGGTAGCAGCCGGGCGCCGCCGCGTCGAGGCGACGCCGGTCAGTCGATCACGATCGGGTAGCAGCGGGCGCCCACCGCGGCGGCGAGCACCTGCACGGCGCCGACCGTCGAGTGGTCGCCCGCCACGTGGACCACGTCGGTGGCGCGCAGGCTCGGCAGGTGGGCGCTGAGCGGGCCGGAGCGCACGTCCGGCGGCCGCTGGCGGCCGCGATCGGCGCAGAGCACGATCCGGCCGACGCCGGTGCGGCGCAGCCAGTCCAGGCTCTCGCGCATGTAGAGGTCCAGGGCGTCGCGGGCGCCGACGGCCAGGGCCATCTCGCGGGCGGGCTCGACGTAGCGGGCCGCCCGGGCGATCGCCCAGATCGCGCCGAAGCCGGCGCCGGCCGCCACCAGCACGAGCCGGCCGCCCCCGGGGCGGTACTGCCCCCGGCCGACGGGGCCCTTGAGACGCACCGGCTGGTCGAGGCGGAGCCCGTCGAGGGGATCGCCCTCGGGGTCGCGGGCGACGTGAAACACCACGTCGTTGATCTCGGTCGTGCCGTCGAGCCGCAGGGTCGGGGACAGCGTCCGCGTCGGCAGACCCGCGAAGGTCACCAGCGCCTGGTGGCCGGGCTCGCCGGTCGGGCGCCGGGTCAGGGTCGCGACGATCTCGAGGATGCCGGGACTGAGCCGGCGGATCTCCGTGACCGTGCCCTTGCGGACGGCGACCGGCGGCGGCGGCGCCTCCTCCTGACCCTGGATCGGGGCGCCGGGCAGGGCCGGGCGCAGGGCCTCGGCCCGGGCCCGCCGGGCCGGGTGCCGGCGGCCGGACGGCGCCGCGCTGCCCTGAGCGATCCCCTGAGCGATCCCCTGGCCGGCGAGCAGGTTGCCGGACTGCGCCTGCAGCGGCGCGATCATGCCCTCGGCCAGCGCCGCCTCCAGCGGCGTGTCGCCGGTCGAGACGCGGACCGACCGACCGTTGACGACGAGCGAGCAGCGCGCGCCCATGGCTCTCCCCCGCATGCCCTGGTGACGGATCAGCGGGCGCGGATCAGGAGCGAGTCGACCAGGGCCGCCCAGCGCTCGCGGGTCGCGCGGACATCGTCGGTCGGGGCCGATTCGGTGAGGAGCTGGCGCTGCGCCCGCAGCGACTCGACCTCCTGCCGCTGGGCCCGGAGTACCGCCTTCATCACCTGCAGCTCGGTCTCGAGGCGGGCGATCTCGTCGGCCTCGTCCCGCGCCTCCGCGTCGTCCGCGGCCTCGTCGGCGTAGGCGTCGGCGAACGCGTCGACGCGGCGCGGGTCGCGGAGGGGCATCCTAGTCCGGACCTGCTGCTCCAGCCGGACCGGCCGGGCCATCAGGCGGCGCACGAGGTCAGAGCCGCCTGCCTGCTGGTAACGCCGTGCCGCCTCGGCCATCCGACCCATCCCCTGCGCGGGCGCTGAAGGGCCCGTCTATCAACAGGAGCTTGATCCGACATGGTTAAGGCGAACTTAAACCGATCCGCGACTTTCGCCGGATCGGAGCCCTGCGGCGGCCCTCAGGCCATCCGCACGCGCGCTCGCGCGCCGCTCACGCGGCGTCCGCGGCCGCCGCCTTCATCACTTGGGCAACCAGCGCGTAGGTCTGGGTCCAGGCCTCCCGGACCTCCGGGGTGAAGTCCGCGCCGAGGCCCTGCTCCAGGGTCCACAGCAGGGCCGCCCCCACAGGCGCGTAGTGGGCGTCCTGCGTGCCGTAGGCCACGTGCTTGCGCCCGAGATCCTGGAGCGCGGGCACCACGGTCTCCGGATGGTTCAGGTTGGCCACCGCCAGCCCGAGCATGGCCATCAGCTTCTGCTTCTGCTCCGTCATGTCCGCGGGGAAGAGGGGGCGCACCTGCGGGGCGACCGCGAACAGGCGGCCGTAGAACAGGTCGGCCGCCGTCCCGGCGATCGGCCGCACCTTCGCGAAGCTGTCCTGCACGAGCCTGATCTGGTCCGGAGTCATTGCGTCACCTGCCGCCGCGTGGATCGTTGGTCGGCAGGATACCGGACTGGCCCGTCGGGACCGAATCTCAGGCCGCTTCCGGGGCGGCCCCGACGATCTGGCGGGCCTGCAGCATGGTCATCGGCTCGCCGAAGGCCGGGCCGAGGGCGTACTCGCAGCCGAGACCGGCGAGCGCCTGGGCGTCGGCCTCGGACTCGCAGCCCTCCGCCACAATGGCGAGGTTCAGCTCGCTCGCCATGCGCACGATGGAGCGCAGGATCGCGGTCTGCCCGGTGCCGATCTGGCGCACGAAGGTCGCGTCGACCTTGATCGTGTCGAACGGGAAGCGCTGGAGATAGGAGAGGGCCGAGTAGCCGGTGCCGAAATCCGACAGGCACAGGCCGGCGCCGAGGTCGTGGATCCGCGCCAGCATCTGGGCGGCGTATTCCGGGTTCTCCATCACGAGGCTCTCGCTGAATTCCAGCTTGAGCGAGCCGGGCAGGGCCCCGGAGCGGGCCAGAACGGTCTTCACGTCGTGCAGGAGGTCGTGGCGCAGGAGCTGGCGCGAGGACAGGTTGCAGGCCGCGAAGATCGGCGGCTCGACCTCCAGGGAGCGCTGCCACGCCGCGAGTTCGAGAGCCGTGCGCTCCAGGGCGAAGATGCCGAGATTGACCACGTAGCCGCTCTCCTCGGCGAGCGGCAGGAAGGTCGAGGCGGGGATGCGCCCGAGCTTCGGGTGGTCCCAGCGCAGCACGGTCTCGAACCCCGCCACGGTGCGGTCCTCGAGCCGCACCACCGGCAGGAACAGCACCCGCAGCTCGTTGCGCTCGATCGCCTTGCGCAGGTCGCTCTCCAGCATCAGCCGGTCCGAGCGGTCGGTGCGCATGTGGGCGCGGAACACCTCGATCCGGTCGCCGCCGTTGCGCTTGGCCTGGATCATGGCGATCTCGGCGCTCTTGAACACCTCGTCGCGCTTCAGGTTGGCGCCGGCCTCGTAGAGGGCGAGGCCGATCGAGACGGTCAGGAAGATCTCGCGGTCCGCGTAGGTGATCGGCGTGGCGATCGCCCGGCGGATCATCTCGGCGAAGGCCAGGATCCGGTCCGGGTCGCGCTCGGAGAGGAGGATCACCGCGAACTCGTCGCCGGCGACCCGGGCCAGCGTGTCCTGCGGGCGCAGCAGGCGGCCGAGGCGGCGCGACAGGGTCAGCAGGATCGAGTCGCCCGCCGACAGGCCGATCGCGTCGTTGATGCCCTTGAACCGGTCGACGTCGAGGACGATCACGGTGGGCTTGAGGCGCTGGTCCTGGCCGGCGAAGGCCAGCGCCGCGTCGAGGCGGTCGCCGAACAATTCGCGGTTCGGCAGGCCGGTCAGGCTGTCGTGCACGGCGTCGTGGAGCAGGCGCTCCTCGGCGGTCTTGATCTCGGTGACGTCCGCGATGGTGCCGACCACCCGGATCACCTCGCCGTCGGCGCCGATCACCGGCCGCGCCTTCAGCCGGTACCAGAAGAACGTGCCGGCCTCCGAGCGCAGTCGGAAATCGTGGACGATGCGGCCGCGCCGCTCCTCGATCACCGTGTCGAGGGCCGCCGAGTAGCGCTCCACGTCGAAGGGGTGGAGCGCGCCCAGCCAGTTGGTGGCCGGCCCCTCCAGGGTGCCGCGGGCGAGGCCGAGCTGGCCCTCGATCTCCGGGCCGACGAAGACCCGGTCGGCGGGCACGTCCCAGTCGAACACCACGTCGCCGGCGCCGGTCAGCGCCAGCGCCCGCCGCTCCGTGTCGGAGACCAAGCTGTGGCTGAGGCCGCCGCCCGCGAAGGCGTGCTGGAGCACCGTGAAGCCGATCAGCATCACGATCAGCACGAGGCCGCCGATCAGGGCCGGCTGCACGAGGTCGCTGCCGATCTGGCCGGTAACCGCGAAGCCCGCCGCCGTCACCCAGACGACGAGCAGGAGCCAGGTCGGCACCAGCAGGATCGCCCGGTCGTAGCCGTTATGGGCGGCGAGGTAGACGATCAGCAGCAGGCCGATCCCGGCCACCGCGGCGATCGAGATCCGCGCCACGCCCGCCGCCACCGGCGGGTCGAACACCGCGAGCCCGACGAGGCCTGCCAGGAAGGCGAGCCAGAAGAACGCCACGTGGCTGTAGCGCACGTGCCAGCGGGCGAGGTTGAGATAGGCGAACAGGAAGACCAGCAGCGTCGCCCCGAGCACCGCCTCCGCGGAGGCCCGATAGACCCGCTCGGCGAGCTCGGTGACCGGGAACACCCGCTGCAGGAAGCCGAAATCGATGCAGGCATAGGCCAGCACCGACCACGCGAGCGCGGCGGCGGCCGGGAAGATGATCGCGCCCTTGACCACGAACACGATGGTCAGGAACAGGGCCAGCAGGCCACTGATCCCGATGATGATGCCCTTGTAGAGGGTCAGGCCGGCGGTCTTGCGGCGGTAGGCGTCCTGGTCCCAGAGGCGCAGCTGGGGGACGTTGGAGCCGCGCAGCTCGGCCACGTAGGTGACGGTGGCGCCGGGATCGAGCGTGATGGTGAACTGGTCGGCCTCCGGGTTCTCGTCCCGCTCGGGCCGGATGCCCTGGCTCGCCGTGATGGCGGCGATGCGCGAGCCGCCGAGATCGGGCCAGATCACCCCGGAATCGACCAGCCGGAAATGCGGGGCGACCAGGATGCGGTCGATCTGCTCGTCGGTGTCGTTGGTGAGCGCGAACACGATCCAGTCGGGCCGGGCGCCGGCGTCGCGCGCCTTCACGACGATGCGCCGAACGATGCCGTCCTTGCCGGGCGCCGTGGAGATCTGGATCAGGTCGCCGTCGGAGCGGTAGCGCTCGATCGCGGTGGTCAGGTCGATCACCGGCGCGTCGAGGGTGACGCGGACCGCCTCCACGGCCTGGGCGGGCGCGCTCGCGGCGAGCGTGAGCGCGAGGGCACCGACGAGACCGCCGACCAGGGTCAGGAGGAGGGCGAGGATGCGCAAGGGTGTCTTGACTTCCGGCCGTGCGAGCTTCGGCATCGGCCGCCCGGGCGGCCTCGATCGATAGGCGCGGACCTGACCTGGGGCAAGGTCGCCCCGGGGCCGGTCCACCGCCCGCGGATCGCGCCCCTTTGCGGCCAAATCAAGTTGGGCGGGGCGGGGGCCGGCCGTTGCGGGGGGGCTCCGCTCGCAAAGACGGTGGCGCGGCGACCGACCGAAACTACCCTACGCCCCCCGGAGCGCGCCCGCGATCCTGTCGAGGGCGGGCAGCTTGCGGATCGGGCCGATCGCCGCCAGCGTCGGCGTGCCCTGCAGCATCGCGGCCGCCGCGGCGCGGACGTCCTCGACCGTGACGGCGTCGACCTTGTCGATCACCTCCCCGGCGGGAATCACCCGGCCCCAGGCCAGGATCTGGCGGGCGTTGCGCTCGATGCGCCCGCCCGGCGTCTCCAGGGCCGAGAGCAGCGAGACCTTCAGCTGCGCCTTGGCGCGGGCGATCTCGGTGGCGTCGAGGTCGCGGGCCGCCCGGGCGGTGGCCGCCAGGGTCACGTCGACGAGCTCGGGCAGGTCCGCCCCGGCGGTGCCGGCGCCGATTCCGAACAGGCCGCAATCGGAGAAGGGCCAGTGGAAGGCCTGGATCTCGTAGGCGAGGCCGCGGGTCTCGCGCACCTCCTGCCAGAGCCGCGAGGTCAGGCCGCCGCCCAGCACCTGCGCGAACATGTGGAGTGCGTAGTAGCGGTCGTCCCGGAAGGAGAGGCCCGGCAGGCCGATCACCACGTTGGCCTGCTCGAGCTTGCGCGGCATCCGCCGCTCGCCGCCGCCGTAAACGCCCGGCACCGCCGTGGGGGCGGACTTGGCGGGGAGGGCGCCGAAATGGCGCTCGGCCGCCGCCACGATCGCCTCGTGGGTCACGGCCCCGGCGCCCGCCACGACGATGCGGTCGGGCGTGTATTCCCGGTCGAGATAGGCGCGGATCCCGGCCTCGTCGAAGCTCCGGATCGTCTCGGGCCGCCCGAGGATCGGCCGGCCGACCGGCTGGTCCGGGAAGGCCGCCTCCGTGAAGGCGTCGTAGACCACGTCGTCCGGCGTGTCCTCGACGGCGGCGTATTCCTGCAGGATGACGCCTTTCTCCCGGGCGAGCTCGCCCGCGTCGAACACCGAGTCGGTGAGGATGTCGCCGATCACGTCGAGGGCGAGGCCGGCATCCTCGCCGAGCACCCGGGCGGTGTAGCTGGTGCCCTCCGTGGAGGTGGCGGCGTTGATCTCGCCGCCGACATTCTCGATCTCTTCCGCGATCTTCTGCGCCGACCGGGTGCGGGTGCCCTTGAAGGCCATGTGCTCGATGAGGTGGGACAGGCCCGCCTCGTCGGCGCGCTCGTTGCGCGAGCCGGCGCCGACCCAGACGCCAAGGCTCGCGGTGGCGACCCCGGGCATCGGCTCGGTCACCACCGTCACGCCGTTGTCGAGCCGCGTGGTGCGCAGGGACGGCGAGGCGGCGTGGGTGGAGAAATGCTGGTTCATCGACGCCTCGTCGCGGAGGGGGCCGGATGCGGCGCGGGTCCCCGCTCCCGCACGGGAGAGGGGGCGCGTCGCGTGACGCGCGCCGGGCTCACGCACCCCTCGTGATGCGGGCGCGCTCGCGGATGAGCGCCTCCAGGGCGGCCTGGTCGTTGGCGACCCGGGTCAGGCGCTCGGGCCGGTCCATCAGATCGGCGAGGTGCGGGGGCAGGGCGGGGCGCAGGCCGCCGGTCGCCCGGGCGACCGCGTCCGGGAACTTTGCCGGATGCGCGGTGGCGAGGGCGACGACCGGGGTCGCCGGGTCCCGCTCCAGGAGCCGCCGCCCGGCCCGGACGCCGATGGCGCTGTGGGGATCGAGCACCACGCCGGTGGCGGCCTGGGTCAGGGCGATCTCCGCCATGACGTCGGGCTCCGGCACCGCCACGGCGTCGAACTCCGCCCGCACCGTCGCCAGCACCTCGGGGTTCAGCGAGAACCCGCCGGACTGCTTCAGACCGGCCATCAGCCGCGACAGGGACGCGGCGTCGCGCCCCAGCGCCTCAAACAGCAGCCGCTCGAAGTTCGACGAGATCTGGATGTCCATGGAGGGCGAGGTGGTGGGGACCACGCCGCGCAGCTCGTAGGCGCCGTGCTCCAGGGTCCGCACCAGGATGTCGTTGGCGTTGGTGCCGATCATCAGCCGCTCGACCGGCAGGCCCATCTGCTTGGCGACCCAGCCGGCGAGCACGTCGCCGAAATTGCCGGTCGGCACCGCGAAGGAGACCGGGCGGTGGGGGGAGCCCAGCGCCACAGCGCTGGTGAAGTAGTAGACCGCCTGCGCCGCGACCCGGGCCCAGTTGATCGAGTTGACGCCGGACAGCCGCACCGCGTCGGCGAAATCGGCGTGCTGGAACAGGGCTTTGACGAGGTTCTGGCAATCGTCGAACGTGCCGTCGACGGCCAGCGCGTGGACGTTCTGCGCCGGCACCGAGGTCATCTGCCGCCGCTGCACCTCCGAGACCCGCCCGTGCGGGTAGAGGATGAACACGTCGACCCGGTCGAGGCCGCCGAAGGCCTCCACGGCGGCGGAGCCCGTGTCGCCCGAGGTCGCGCCCACGATGGTGGCGCGGGCGCCACGCTCGGCCAGGACGTGGTCCATCAGCCGCCCGAGCAGCTGCATCGCCACGTCCTTGAAGGCGAGCGTCGGCCCGTGGAAGAGTTCCAGCAGGAACAGGTTGTCGTCGAGCTGGGTCAGTGGGCAGACCGCCGGGTGGCGGAACGTCGCGTAGGCCGCGTCGATCATCCGGTCGAGGTCCGGCCCGGCGACGTCGCCGTCGATCAGCGGGCGCAGCACCCTTTTGGCGGCCTCCGCGTAGGGCCGGCCCGCCAGGGCGGCGATCTCCGAACGGCCGATCTGCGGCCAGGTCTGCGGCACGTAGAGCCCGCCGTCGCGGGCGAGGCCCGCCAGGAGCGCGTCCGAGAACGAGAGCGGCGCGGCCGCGCCGCGAGTCGAGACGTGGAGCACGGGGTCCTCCGAGGGAAGGCGCCCCCTCTACACGATGCCGGCGGACCTGTCGAAAGCCGAGCGCCGCCGCCCTGGCTGCCGGGCGCGCACGGGGCGGGGCCGGCGGTTTAACCGGGGCTGAACGGGCCGGTTCAGGGCCGGTTGCCCGGCCGCGTCCTAGAGCCGGACCGCCCCGCGGCCCCTGAGCCGCCGGGGCGGATCCCGTCTCGGAGAGAGCCGACATGACCCGAATCATCGCCCTCGCGGGCGTCGCGGCACTGCTGTCCGGCACCGTCGCCTTCGCGCAGGCCCCGCCGCCGCCGCCCGGCGGCCCGAGGCCCGGCCCCGAGGCCGGCGCGCCACCCCCGCCCCCCGGCGACCCGCGCCGCGGTCCCGGCCCGGACGGCCCCCCGCCGCCTCCGCCTCCGCCTCCGCCGTCGCGGGCTGCCCACATCGTGCTGGAGCGCGGCGACGTGCGGGTCGACGTGAAGTGCGCCGACGACGACACGACCAAGGCCTGCGCCGACGTCACCCTGCAGATGCTCGAGAAGCTCGGGACGTTCCGGCCCTGAGCTCGGCCTCCGCGCCCGCCGTGCCGGCGGCGGGCGCCCCTCGGGGGCGCGCTCTCCTGCGCGCTCTCCTGCGCGCGTCCTCAGGCGCGCGTGCCGGGCGCCTTGATGAGGCGGCAGCCGGTGATGCGCCACTGCCCGTCCGCGTCGCGGGCGAGGCTGTACTCGGCCGTCCAGTCGACGCCGTACTCGTCCTGGATCGCCACAGACTGGACCACGCCCGCCGGGTCCGTGTCCCGCGCCTCGCCGAACACGAAGCTGCGGTGGCGGTAGACCGGACGGTACTGGTTCCGGACCATGCCGATGAACAGGTCGGCATTCGGGAACAGCTCCCGGATCCCGGGCGCGGCCTGCTCGTAGGCGGTCTGCGCGTCGTCGCGGCCGAGCGCCTGCTCCTGCTTGGCGATGACCGCCCGGGCCGCCGCGCGCCCCGCCTCGTCGGCCGCCACCGGCCCCGCGAGACCGAGGACGAGGAGCAGGGCGGGCCACGCGCGCATCGCTGTCACTCCGGCAAGGTCAGGCAAGGTCCGGCAGGGTCGGACCGAGATCCGTCATCGTCACGGGAAGATGGTCTTCGCCACGCCCACGACAATGTTTGTGACCCTGCCGACAGTGATCGCCGCACCGTCACCGCATCGTGACCGATCATCGCGCCGCGCGGAAGCGCGGGCCGGCGGGAAGGCGCGGCCGGACGGGAAGCGCGCATGGGTTGGGCAGGCATCGCGCCCTGGTTGTGCAAGTCGCTGGAAAGATAGGCATTTTCGCGCCCGACGGGCGCCGCGGGTTTGACCCTCCGCGGCGGTTTTGCGAGCCTCCGCTTGCCGACTCGGTTCCGGCGGGGGACCGACCGGGCGGAGCGCGGGACGACGATGCAGAGCCACGCGGACGACAGCGCCGATGCCCGTCCGGCACAGGCCATGAGTGTCGGGGTGTTCATCCCCATCGGCAACAACGGCTGGCTGCTGTCGGAGAACGCCCCGCAGTACCGCCCGAGCTTCGCGCTCAACAAGGCGATCACCCTGAAGGCGGAGGGCTACGGGCTCGACTTCGCCCTGTCGATGATCAAGCTCCGCGGCTTCGGCGGCAAGACCGAGTTCTGGGACCACAACCTCGAATCCTTCACCCTGATGGCGGGGCTCGCCGCCGTCACCACCCGGATCCGGCTGTTCGCCACCGCGGCGACCCTGTGCCTGCCGCCCGCCATCGTGGCGCGCATGGCCGCGACCATCGATTCGATCTCCGACGGGCGCTTCGGCCTGAACCTCGTCACCGGCTGGCAGAAGCCGGAATACGACCAGATGGGCCTGTGGCCGGGCGACGACTACTTTGCCAAACGCTACGACTACCTGGCCGAGTACGCCCAGATCCTGCGCGACCTGTGGGAGACGGGCGCCAGCGACCGCAAGGGCACGTATTTCCAGATGAACGATTGCCGGCTGAGCCCCCGGCCGCAGGCGCCGGTGAAGATCATCTGCGCCGGCCAGAGCGGCGCCGGACTGGCCTTCACGGCGCAGTACGCCGACTACAATTTCTGTCTGGGCAAGGGGCTCAACACGCCGACCGCCTTCGCGCCCGTGGTGGAGACGCTCGCCGAGGCCGGCGCGCGGACCGGGCGGCGGGTGACCGCCTTCGCGCTGTTCATGATCATCGCCGACGAGACCGACGACGCCGCCATGGCGACCTGGGCGCACTACAAGGCGGGCGCGGATGCCGAGGCGATCGCGTGGCTCGGCGTCCAGGGCGCGGCCGACACCAAGTCCGGCAGCGACACCAACGTGCGCCAGCTCGCCGACCCGACCTCGGCGGTGAACCTCAACATGGGCACCCTGGTGGGCAGCTACGCCAGCGTGGCCGCGATGCTCGACGCCGTCATGACCATCGACGGCGTCGAGGGCGTGCTGCTCGTCTTCGACGATTTCCTCAAGGGCCTCGACGATTTCGGGACCCGGATCCAGCCCCTGATGCGGTCGCGCCGGCACGTGACGGCGGCGGCACTGCCCGAGGTCGCCTGATGGACCGCCCGATGGACCGACCGATGGATCGCCAGATGGATCGCCCCGCCGGTTACCGCGACGCCCAGGGCCGGCACGGCGGCGTCGTCCTGCCGGCCCGCCCGGAGCCGGTCGCCCTCGATCCCGCGACCACGGTCCTCATCGTGGTGGACGTCCAGAACGCCTACGCGAGCCCGGGCGGCTACCTCGACCGGGCCGGCTTCGACGTCTCGGGCACCGGCCCGGTGATCGCCCGGATCGCCCGGGCGGTGGCGGCGGCGCGATCCGCCGGCATCCCGGTCCTGTGGTTCCAGAACGGCTGGGACCCGGCCTATGTCGAGGCCGGTGGCCCGGGCTCGCCGAACTGGCACAAATCCAACGCCCTCAAGACGATGCGGCGGAATCCTGAAGCGAACGCGCAGCTGCTCGCCAAGGGATCCTGGGACTACGCGCTGGTGGACGCCCTGAATCCGGAGCCCGGCGACATCGTGATGGGCAAGCCGCGCTACAGCGGCTTCTACAACACGCCCCTCGACAGCACCCTGCGGGCCCGGGGCGTGACCACGCTGGTCTTCACCGGCATCGCCACCAACGTCTGCGTCGAGTCGACGCTGCGGGACGGGTTCCACCGGGAGTATTTCGGGATCGTGCTGGCCGACGCCACGCACCAGGCGGGGCCGGAGAGCCTGCAGCACGCGGCGCTCGCCAACATCGAGACCTTCTTCGGCTGGGTCTCGGACGTCGCCGCCTTCGAGGCCGCCCTCGGGGCGTCCTCACACGCCGGGATCGATACATATGGCGGTACATCCGGCGGCGATCTGGCCGGATAAGTGCATCGCGCGCCCGGCCGGTGACCGGCAGGGTGCGCGAAGACCGCCGCGACGCGGCCTCCCGCGCGGCCTGCCCGGCCCGGCCGACAGGTCGCGCGCGGGAGGCGCAGGGGAATGCCCAAGCAGGTCGTGATACCGCCGGGGACCGGCAAGCCGCTGGCCCCCTACGTGCCGGGCACCCTGGCCGACGGGATCCTGTACGTCTCGGGCACGCTGCCGCTCGATGCGGAGGCCAACGTGGTCCATGTCGGCGACGCGGCGGCCCAGACCCGCCACGTGCTGGAGACCATCCGGGGCGTGGTCGAGGCCGCGGGCGGCACCATGGACGACGTCACCTTCAACCACGTCTTCCTGGCGGACTGGGCCGACTACGCGGCGATCAACGCCGTCTACGCCGAGTATTTCCCGGGCGAGAAGCCCGCGCGCTACTGCATCCAGTGCGGCCTCGTGAAGCCCGAGGCCCGCGTGGAGATCGCCGCGATCGCCCATATCGGCCGCTGATGGGCCCGCTCCCCCACGCGTTGGCCGGCCCGGCGGGCGGGCGGCCGGTGCTGCTCTCGCCGGGCCTCGGCGGCGCGGCGGGCTACTTCGCGCCGCAGATGGCGGCTCTGACCGCGCGGTTCCGGGTCGTCACCTACGACCACCGCGGCACCGGGCGCTCGCCCGGCCGGCTCGCGCCGGACCACGACATCCCCGCCATGGCGCGGGACGCGCTCGGGGTGCTGGACGCGGCCGGGATCGACCGGGCCGACGTGGTCGGCCACGCGCTCGGCGGCCTGATCGCCCTCCAGATGGCGCTGGACGCCCCCGGGCGGGTCGGGCGCCTCGTCGTGATCAACGGCTGGGACGCGATGGACCCGGCCACGCGCCGCTGCTTCGCGGCCCGCCGGGCGATCCTGGCCGGGGGCGGGCCGGAGGCCTACGTGCGGGCCCAGGCGATCTTCCTGTACCCGGCCCCCTGGCTCTCCGCGGAGGCCGACCGGGTCGAAGCCGACGCGGCGCAGGCCCTGGCGCATTTCCCCGGCGCCGAGACCGTGCTGACCCGCATCGCCGCCCTGGAGCGCTTCACCATCGCGGACCGTCTCGGGTCGATCGGCCACGAGACCCTGGTCATGGCCGCCCGGGACGACGTGCTGGTGCCCTACACCCGGTCCGAGCGGCTGGCGGCGGCGCTGCCCAAGGCCCGGCTCGCCCTCGCCCCGGAGGGCGGCCACGCCCACAGCGTCACCCGGCCCGAGGCCTTCAACCGGGCGCTCCTGGAGTTCCTGGACCGGGACTGAGCGCCCGCTACGCCCGCAGCGCGATCATCGGCAGCACCACCGCGTCGAGGGCGGCGGCCAGCACCGGGAGCAGGGCCGGCCAGCGCAGGGCCGCCGCGGTGCCGATCCGCCCCCGGGCGAAGGCCAGGATCAGCATCGGCGCCAGCGGCAGCAGGTCCCGGGCCTGCATCCCCCCGAGGCCGCCCGCCGGGGCGAGGGCCTGCGGCAGCACCGCCAGCCAGAGGCCGAGCAGCGCGCAGCCCGAGAGCCACAGCCGCTCCGCGGGCGGGGGCAGGGGGCCGCGCCGCAGCGCGACGGGCGGCACCAGCAGCGCGGCGGCCCAGACCCCGGTGAGGAACCCGGGCAGCGGGACGGGCAGGGACACCAATCCGCCCCCCGCCGCGCCGGGGGGCGGAAGCCCGGGGCTCGCGGCCGGCAGCAGGGCCGGCAGCAGGGCGAGCGCGGCGAGCGGCAGCCGCTCCCGCCAGGCGCGGACGCGTCGCCCCGGGGGCGGGAACGGCACCAGCAGCATCCCCACGAGGGGCGCGCAGGCCGGCCGCGCCAGCACCACCAGGGCGATCGCCAGCGCCGCGCCGGCGCGGCGCGCCGATCCGTGCCGGCCCGTCATCGGCCGGGGGCTGAGCAGCGCGGCCGCGAGCGCCGCCAGCGCCAGGACGGGCCCGTCCGGTCCAGAGGCGGCCGCGAGCGAGGCCGGGAAGCACAGCAGCGCGAACAGCGCGGCCCGGCCCCGGGTCGCCAGGGCCAGGGCGGCGAGCCCCAGGCCCAGGAACGCCGCGATGCCGGCGAGCCGGCCGCAGACGGCGAGGGCGGACGGGGTCTCACCCGTGAGACCGATCCAGGCCAGCGCGAGGCAGGCCGGGAAGCCGAGGCCCAGGAAGGCAAGGGCCCAGAACCGGCCGTCGCCGGTGATCGGCAGGCTCACGGCCGCGTCCGGGTCGATCGGGCGGCCGGCCCCTGCGCGGCGGGCGCGCGGACAGGGCGCGGCATCGCCGGCCCGCTCAAGCGGCGGGCCGCACGCGCGCGGCCCGCAGGAGGTCCGGCACGAGCCCCGGCAGCGCCGCGGCCAGGAGGCCCGCCGCCCGCAGGACCTCCGCGGCCTCCCGGGGGGAGCGGCGGGCGAGAGCCAGGGCGAGCCGCAGGGGCACCTGCGCGCCGAAGCTCGCCGCCGCCAGGCCGAGGGCCGTCGCGGCGCCGTGGTGCTTGCCGGCGTAGAGGATCTGGCTGCGCAGGAAGTAGAACAGCCGCCGCGCCCGCACCTGCCGGGTCGTGCCCTGGCCGACATGGCGGGCGACCGCCCCGGCCACGTGCCGCACCGCGAAGCCCGCCGCCCGGGCCCGTTCGCAGAGGTCGGCATCCTCCCAGTAGACGAAGAAGCGCGGGTCGAACCCGCCGAGGCTCCGGAACAGGTCGCGGCGGATCATCAGGAAGGCGCCCATCACCTGGTCGACGGCGCGGTCCTCCGCGTGGTCCCACTCCAGCAGGAAGTGCGGCCGCACGAGGCCGAGGCGGTCCAGCGCCAGGGCGCGGCCGAGGAGCCCCAGCGCCGAGGGCGCCCGGGCGCAGGAGCGCGCGGTCCGCCCGTCCGGGTCGACGAGCCGCGCGCCCACGATCCCGGTCCGCGGGTCGGCCGCCAGGGCGGCCAGGGCCACGCCGAGCGCGTCGGGCGCGACCTGCGTGTCCGGGTTCAGGAACAGGATCGCGGGGGCGTCGCCGGCGGCGGCGCCCTGGTCGCAGGCCCGGCCGAAGCCGAGATTCGCGGTGTTCTGGATCAGCCGCAGCGGGCGGGGCAGGGCGGGCAGGGTCTCGGTGGAGCCGTCCGTCGAGGCGTTGTCCACCACGGTGACCTGCACGGCCGCGGCGTCCCGCGCGGCCGCGAGGCTCGCGAGGCAGGCGCGCAGCAGGCCGCCGCCGTTCCAGTTGACGATCACGACGTCGAGGGCAGGGCGGTCGGTCACGGCAGGTCCCGGGGCAGGTCCCGGGGCAGGTCCCGGGGCAGGTCCCGGGGCAGGTCCCGGGGCGGCCCGAGGCGCCCGAGGGCGCCGTCGCGCGCGGCCGCGAGGAGCCTGAGCAGCACGGCGGGCCGGAAGCCCGAATCCGCCCAGTACAGCCCGGCCTGGAGCGGCAGGTAGGCGGCCTGGGCGAGTTTCCAGCGCGGCGGCACGTGCGGCAGCCGCCACGCGTAGATCGCGTTGCGCAGGTAGGTCGCCATGCGGAACAGGGGCTGGCGCGGCATCGTGATCCCGAAGGCCCGGATCGTCCCGCCGCCGACGCGGTGCGGGATCGCGACGGCGTCGGCTCGGTAGCAGCCGTAGCCGAGGCTCCAGGCACGGAAGCACCATTCGAGCTCGACCCCGTCGATGAAGAAGTCGCCGCGGAACGGCCCGACCCGCGCGAAGGCGTCGAGGTCGACGAGCGAGCCCGAGGTCGCCAGGAACTGCACGGGAGCGAGGCCGTCGCGTGCCGGCGCGCCGGGACGGGGCGGGTAGGCCGGCGCCTTGTGGCCCGGTGCCGGCGCCGGGACCGGGCCCACCACCGCCGCCGGGATCCCGGCCTCCCGCAGCCGGTCCCGCGCCGCCAGCAGCGCGGCGGCGAGATCCGCGGGCGGCTCGGCGTCCTGGTCGAGGAGGAGGAGGGTCCCGCCCCCCGCGGCGCGGGCGGCCGCCGCGATCCGGTTGAGCGCCTCGGCGATGCCGAGATTCGTGCCCGCCGACAGCAGGGTCACGCCGGCCCGGGCGAGCTGGTCGGCCGTCCCGGCCGGGAGGCCGCCATTGTCGAAGGCGATCACCGCGGCGTCGCCGGCCGAGGCCAGGGCCCGGACGCGCGCCACCTGGTCCGGCCGCGGCCGGAACAGGGTGATCCCGAGGACGAGGCTGCCGAGCCGCGGGTCGGGCACCGGCCGCGTCCCGGTGATGGGTCCGGTGATGGGTCCGGTGACGGGCGCGGGACGGCCCGTCACGCCCGCTCCACCGCGGCGGTCGCCGCCTCCAGGGCCGCCGTGATGGCGGCGGCCTGCTCGGGGCTGAGCGGGCCGCGGGCGAGCCGCATCTGCAGGGCGAGCTTCAGCCCCTCCTTGGCGCGCACGACCGAGGGCGGGGGACCGTCGCCCCGGGCGGCCTCGGCCTCCGCCATCCGGGCGAGGATCGCCTCGAGGGTCGGGCGGTTGCCGTCCAGGAAGGCCTGCCCCTCGGGCGTGATCGCGTGCAGCCGCTTGGTGCCCTCCCCGGGGGTCACCGTGACGTGGCCGAGTTCCTCCAGGAGGGTCAGCGTCGGGTAGACGGTCCCGGGGCTCGGGCTGTAGGCGCCGCCGACCCGCTCCTCGATCGCCTTGATGATCTCGTAGCCGTGGCGCGGCTTCTCGGCGATCAGGTGGAGGATGACGAGGCGCAGGTCGCCGTGGGCGAAGAAGCGCGCGAGGTCGCCGCGGCCGCCGCGGCCGAACATCCGGCGGTCGCCGGGACCGCGACCCGGGTGGCCGTGGGGCCCGTGCCGTCCGCGGGGGTCGCCGCCCATCGGCCCGCGATGGGCGCGGACGCGGAAGGCGTCGAAGGGATCGGCGTGCAGGCCGTCCGAGACATAGGGATGCATGGAGACGACTCGATTTCGATATGACGAATTTTCAGATATATCGAAATACGGTCGACAGCAAGGCCCCTCCGCCGGTCCGCGGCATGACCCGCGGCATGGCCCGCGGCGCGGACGCCGGCGGCGCCCCGCGGTTTACGGATTCGGCCGGTTCCGCTAGTGCGACTTGTGTCCGACAGGACGATCGCTCCCGCGCCGCCTCGCGCCTCCGACGCTGCCCGCCAGCTGCCGCCCATGACCCGATCAGAGCCCCGCGCCTCGACGGCGCCCGCCCGGCGGGCGGCCGATGGATCCCGCGCCCCGTGACGGCCCGCGGCGAACGCCCCTCCGCAGAGTCCTGAGATGCGCCGCGACTCCGACGGGACCGGCCGGATCTCGGCCCTGACGCGGATGCGACGCCGCCTCGGCCGGCTGCGCGACCCGCTGGCCACGCCGGCGGCGCTGCACCGACGCTGGGCGGGCGCGGCGACCGGCGCGGATCTCGAGGCGCGCCTGATCGCCGCCCTGGCCCCGCACGTCGACGCGGCGTTCTACGCGAGCTGGTACGGGATCACGGCCGACCCGGTGCGCGACTACCTCGTCCACGGCTGGCGCGCGGGCCGCGACCCGCGCCCCGACTTCGACTCCGCCGCCTACCTCGCCGCCCATCCCCACCTCGCCCGCGCCGGCATCAACCCGCTCCTGCACGCCCTCGCGCGCCGCCGCGCCGGACGTGAAGGGGAGGGGGAGGCGGCCGCCCTGCCGAAGCCCGACACGGCCGAGGCCCACCGCCTCGCCCGCCGCCTCGTCGACGGCGCCTTCTACCTCGCCGGCAATCCCGACCTCGCCGCCGCCGGCGTCGACCCGGTCGACCACTACATGGCCTCCGGCTGGCGCGAGGGCCGCGAGCCGGCGCCGCACTTCGACACCCTGGCCTACTGCCTCAGCCGCGGGATCACCTTCGCCACCCGGAACCCGCTGGTCCACTACGTCCTCCACGGCGGACCGGCCCGCCCCGACCCGGAGGCCGCGCTCGCCCTGCGGATCGAGACCCTCGCCCCCTACTTCGACGCCGCCCATTACCGGCAGCGCCTGCCCGGACCGCAGGCCGACGCGCTGGCCGATGCCCCGGACACGGAGCTGCTGCGCCACTACGTGGCGGAGGGCTGGCGGGCGCGGATCGGCCCGCGGCCGGACTTCGACCCGGCCGGCTACGTGCAGGCGCGGGCCGGCAGCCGGGCGGTCGCGGACGACCCGTTCTTCCGCTACGTCGCCGAGACCCGGCTGACGGGGGCCGAGCCGTTCGCGGGGCCGCACCGGCTGAACCTGCCGGCGGTGGACGCGGACTGGTACCGGGCGACCTACCCGGACGTGGGCGGGCGCGAGCCGTTCCTGCACTTCGCCGAGGCGGGCTGGCGGGAGCTGCGCGATCCCGGCCCGGGGCGCTCGACGCTGGCGGCGCTGCTGCGGGTCTGCGGGCTGCGGCCGGCGCGGGCGCCGGTCGAGGACACGGGCTGGCTCGGGGCGATCGGGCAGGAGACCCTCGAGCGGGACGCGTTCCTGGACCTGCAGGCGCGGCTGGTGGCGGGGCATTTCGACCACGGCTTCTACCGGGCGCGCTACGGGCTGTCGGAGGCGGAGGACGCGGTGCGCGACTACTGCGACACCGGCTGGCGCGCGGGCCGCAACCCCAGGCCCGACTTCGACGGGCAGGCCTACGCCGACGCGCATCCCGGGATGCGCGAGACGGGCCTCGCGCCCCTCGTCCACCGCCTCGCCACGGCGCTGATGCACGGGACCGACATCGCGGCCGGTGCCTTCCACCCCCGCTACGGCACGCCGGATTCGCGGGAGGCGGCGCTGGCCGACGAGGCCCGGACGGTCGCGCCGTTCTTCGACGCCGCCTTCTACGCCAAGCGCAACCCCGACGCCGCCGACGCCCCGCTCGCCCACTTCGTCGCCTACGGGCAGCACGAGGGCCGGGACCCGAGCAAGGCCTTCTCGATCGCGTTCTACCGGGAGACCTACGGGCACCTGCTGGGTCCCGGGGAGTCGCCATTCCTGCACTACGTGCGCACCGGCCGGGCCGCCGGGCTGATGGGCTGCCCCGAGGATCTCGGCACCTACCCGCCCATGGAGGCCCCGGCGGCCGACGCGTGGGACCGCCTGCCCCGGGCCCTGCCCATCGCGCAGGCCCGCGTCGTCGTCATCGTCCCCGTCTACAAGGGCCGCGGTGAGACCCTGCGCGCCCTCCACGCCTGCCTGTCGGCGCCCCAGGCCACCCCCTTCACCCTGCTCGCCGTCAACGACCGCTCCCCCGACCCGCAGCTGTCCGCAGACCTCGCCGCCCTCGCCGGCCGCGGCCTGTTCCACCTCGTCGAGAACGAGCGCAACCTCGGCTTCGTCCGCTCGGTCAACCGCGCCCTCGGCCTGCGCCAGGGCCGCGCCGTCGTCCTGCTCAACTCCGACGCTGAAGTCTTCGGCGACTGGCTCGACCGCCTCGTCGCCCACGCCGAA